>JANXBF010000010.1 GCA_025057615.1 Candidatus Calescibacterium sp.
GATCTACTGGATTTGATATAAAGACAAATTTGTTTCCATATTTTTCAAAATTTTGTTGAACAGACTTTTTCACACTCAAAGATGGGAAAATAATAGCATCAACAAAACTAAATATTTCGTCCAAATGTTTGTATAGAAAGCGCTCATAAATAAATTTTGGGATGAGCTTAAAATAATGATAATATTGCTCGTATTGAGTATGGTAAATAAACACCACTTTTGACTTAGGATTGTACTCTTTCATTATTCTTGATAATTTATAAATAACAAAAGGATGGTTGACTTGGATGATATCTGGCCTCAAGTTTGTTCTCCTTATTTCATCCCTTAAAGTAAATGGATTAGGAATACAGTAATCAACCTTTGGGAAATATATAGATTTCAACTTAATAAGCTTATAGTTAATCCTATACTTCTGAACTATATCATGATTGAAACTTGGATGTTTAGAAGATATAACAATTACATCTTTTTCTAATTCCTTAAGTCCCCTTGATATTAAATGAACACTATGTACAACACCATTAGTTACGGGGAAAAATACATTAGTTAAAACAGATATATTCATACATAGTTAGAAATATTATCAAAATATCCAATTTTTCTAAACTTTTTAAACCTGTGTTCTTTGAGATCCTTAAGTTTAATACTTTTCTCTATATACTCAAATAACTTATTTTTTATATTTGAGAAAGAGTTTTTCAGGTCCCTGTGCATCCCTAAGAATGGTTCATAAATTATTTCATCTACTACTCCAAGCTCAAGCAAATCGTAGGAAGTCAATTTCAAATTTTTTGCTGCAACAGCGGACTTAGAAGAATCCCTGTATAGAATTGAAGCAGCACCCTCAGGAGATATCACAGAGTAATAAGCGTTTTCCATCATCAATATATAATTGGCAACAGCTATAGCCAGAGCACCACCCGAACCACCTTCTGATAAAATCAAACAAAGAACAGGAATATCCAATTCAAACATTTTAGAAATAGATTTGGCTATCGCTATATACTGTCCATTCTGCTCAGCGTTATCACCTGGATAAGCCCCAGGTGTATCAACTATAGTTATTAAAGGTGTTCTGAAATTATTTGCCAAGTCCATTACCCTGATTGCTTTGTAAAATCCCTCCGGATTACTCATTCCATAATTTCTTTTTATCTTTTCATTGGTGGTTTTACCTTTGTTATGACCAATAACAAAAACTGGGTAATCTCCTAATTTTGCCATTCCAGCAGTTATTGACAAATCGTCACCAACATACCTATCACCCTTTAACTCAATGAAATCAGAAAAAACATTATCAATAATGTCTTGTAGAACTGGTCTTTTGGGATGCCTTGCTATTTGAACTCTATTAAAAGGATGTATCTTTATTTTCAATTCTTCTATGATTTTTTGAGTTTTAGATTCCAATATTTCAAGTTCTTGCGGATTGGAAAGTTTACCCTGCTTTTTTAAATCCCTGAGAATGTTTATCCTCTCTTCTAATTTATCAAGAAATTTCTCTAGTTCAAATACATTTAAGATGTCTTCCATAAGATATTCTTTTTTTCACAGGTAAGGTATCTAGATTTTTTGGTGGGCGAGACAGGAGTTGAACCTGTGACCTCTTGCATGTCACGCAAGCGCTCTAACCACCTGAGCTACCCGCCCACTTATAAATATAATTCTATTTTATACCCTCACTAACCTTCATAAAATCAGATAAACTTTTCCACTATCATCTTTGTTAGAGGATAACTAGCAGTTAAACCTGGAGAAACAATATTTAGGATATGAACACTATTTTCAGTATTTTCAACTATGAAATCCTCTTCCAGTTCAAAATTCTTCAAATTAAGAATCTGAGCTCTTATTCCAGGAACAGCTTTTATAAAATCATCAATATTTAGCATAGAACCCATTTCGACCAATTTGAAAGCCTCCTCAATAAAATCTTTTTTTCTTATTTTTTTTAGTTCTTTTAATGCATTAATCCTATATTCTTTGTTTTTTAGTAGTAATATGATGTTCAGAGAAACTGTTTGTATTAACTCACTTAGTGAAAAATTGTTGAGTCCCTGGTAGTTTTCTCGCCAAAAAGCAGTGAAAGCGTTAGGTCCCACTTTTGTCTTGTCATCGTATACCGTCCAATGAACCCCAAGGAAATATTTTGAAGTCGGAACGGGATAAACATTTGTGTTTAAAACCTTTTTATTAATTTGGTAGTACATTCCTCTAAACGGTAGGATGATATAATTTTTTGCTAGACCGAATTTTCTCGCTATCATGTCAGCATATAATCCAGCACAGTTAATAAATTTATCATTCCAAATCAAAACAACATCTTTCCCTTGAGTATTTAAGAGTATCATATTTTCCATAGGTTTCAAGGATAATATTCTACAATTAAATAAAAAGGATACTCCTCTATCCATCAATTGTTCATAGAGTTTGTATATCAGTTTTACTGGATCTATGGTAGAAGTTTTTGGACTCCATATAGCCTGCTCAAATACCCTTACCTTTGGTTCAATTTCTTTTGCTTGCTTGTGGGACACTAATTCTACTTGAGCACCATTTCTTTTGGCTCTATCGTATAGGTCATGTAGTTTCCGAAGTTCTTCAACACAGGTTGGAACTATTAGTTTACCCACTTTATTTATGGGAATTCCATTTTTTTCACAGTAGTCAGTTAAAAATTTGTTACCTTCGATACAGAACTTTGCCTTAAGTGAATCCGGTGTATAGTATATACCTGCATGTATTACCCCACTATTCTTTCCACTTGCATGTATTCCCACTTCTTTCTCTTTGTCAATGATAATTATCTTTTTTTTGTTTTGATATTTCTCCAGTATATTATAAGCGGTAAACATTCCCACTATTCCAGCACCAACTATTAAAAAATCCACACTATATCTCATAGACCACAAAAATTGTAAAAAACAAAATAAATTAACAATAAAATAAAGCTAAATACATTATCATCAATAAATTATTTTAGTGTATCATTTCTCAAAAACCTTCTTAACTTTCAAAAAAAGAAGGTTTGAATCCAAAAATATGGTATTTCTCTTAATAAAGAAATGTATGAAAACATCATAGAGTATGAAATAAGACCAATAAAGAATAAAATTTATCTTTTTTTGATAGTAATAATTTTTTTATATATCATTTCTTTTTTCATTTTTTTTTCATACTTCACTAAAATAGATATTGATTCAAAAGTGCATATCATACTTATAGGATTCTCAATAATCACTATATGGGGCCTAAGCGAAGATATAAATAGAATTTTTAGTAGAAGAATAAAGAGTATTATATATAGAATCTTAAGCAGTAGTGAGCTAAAACTAGAATTGGTAAAAAAAATAGATAGTAAACTTGACAATATTATGAATACTCAAATTCAAACTTATAAAGAGATTGCGAATGTTCCTAACTTAATTATAGAATATAAAGAAGTGATAAAAATTGTTTATGATTATGAAACCAGATATATTTTTCTTATTTCAGTCCTAAAAAATAAGAATGATAAGAATTATCTAATTATTTCTTATAATCCAGAAAAATTAGTATCTTCTCTTCCAAATGAATTTCAAATTTTTCACACCGATGAATATTCAATTATAATAACAGATAAAACTATGGATCTAACAATTTGGACCAAAAAAGAAGATATAAAAAAAGTGATTCAAAACATTAGCACCGTAATAAACTATGTATCATCTATTCACAAATAAATGATACAGGATATAAAAACAATAAAATTCTGGACATTTCAAATTACGCAACTATTACACATAATTTGGTTTACAATTACCTTACTATTAATATATTTCTACATTTCCTCAACAATGTATTATGTTCTCAAAAAGCTTTTACTCTTTACATTTTCTGATAGGGAAGGTAAAGATACATATAAAGAAATAATTTTGAAAAATAAAAAACCAGACTCAATAATTACCATTACAATACTCTTAGTATTTATACTCATTGCTCTCTATAGCATTTTTCAAACTATTTATAATCTTACCTGGATTGCTTACAACGATTTTAATAAAAAGTTTTCAAGAATAATAAATAAAGAGTTACTGAAAAACGGTATATTAATTGATAACTTTTACATAGGTAAATATATTCCACAAGAATCAAATTTCTTTAAAAATTACCTATATCAAAGGGAATTTAGCAAGTATGAAATCAAGGAACATAACTCTCTAATAATACTGTATATAAAGGATAAACAGCAACTGCCTATATATTTTTCAGAATTAGAGATATCCGAGAAAACACAGAGATACACAGAAACTTTCTTTTATGGTTGCATCTTCAGTATACATGAAGCTATCTTCCAATCAAGAGAAAAATATTACATGAAGTTCAATGATAATCATTATCACATCATAATGTATCAGTACAACTATCCAGACAAAAGCCTACTGGAATACAAGTTATTTAGAATAATAAATCCACAAATAGTACTTGTTAACTTTAATAAAATTCTACAAATAGTAAAGAGTTTTATAATATAACCAATAAAAATAATAATTTGATACATCTAAAAATAATAATCTGATCCATCTGATGTATCAGCATCTTGATTTGATTTCATAGCATCCGCTTTTGATACCTCTATATATGGTTCATCCGATTTTCTATTGTCCAGCTCAACTGATATATCGTGAGGATAAAAAAAGATACTGAAATAATGCCTAATTTTTTCTATTTCTTCTTCTATATACTTCATTGTAAATTTCCTCAATATACTGAAGTGGAACATTCTTTCATCCTTATGTATGTAGTAGTAAAATACGTTATAGATGTGAGTATCATTTTCCACTTTAAAGTGTTCTACTTTGGTATTACTAATTTCTATTGTATCTTCTTCTCTAATTAATTCAGATTTTGTTATTATAAAAATCAATGCCACACAGGAAAATTCTCTTTTGTATTTTCTGAGTGATCTATACCTATGAGCATGTTCCTTAGAGAGAACATATTTAGAAAAAGATACCATATGTAATTTTTTACTTCCTGTTTTAATAGCAAAGTAGTCATTAAATCTTATATAACTATTTTTATGTCCATATTGAATTTTACTATCCAAAGGTTTATTAAAAAATTTTTCTATTATTTCCTGTATATCACGAGGTGGATATCCCCAAGAAGATATTCCAAATCTTCCAATATCTTTAATCTGCATATCATAAAATTCAAGATCACGAGGCAATATTCTATTTCTTACAATATAATTATATTCTTCTTTTACATTTTTAAAATAGGGTAAACCAATCCAAATAGTGAACATAAACAAAGATGAAAGAAATACTATCAAAAACATATTGAAATCAATGTTATAAATAATAATCTCCAGAACTGCATTCCATATATTGCTATCAGACAGATATATATTAAGATTCTCTAACAAAGATTGTATAAAGAACAGTATTAGAATAATTACTGTAGAAATAAATGAAAAGAAAAAAATTTTTTTCACAGGATCTATTATTAGTCTTATTCTTTCCTTTTCGATAGATACTATCTTATCATCCAATGATAATATATCGCTTTTATTCATTTTAGATTCACCATATATGTTAAGTGTTATATTATAACTACAGTTCTGCTTACTTTGGGTATTTCTTTACTAAAACCTAAAAACTAACTACTTAAAATAGTATGAAAATACATTTAATTCATTTAAGTCTAATTTTTACGAATACTTTCCGTAAATAATAAGACACCTATGTTTTTACATTTCTCAATTTCTACAAAATAGTAAATTTTCCTCTGAATAAATCAAGAATAAATCAAGAATAAATCATCAATTTCCATAATAAACACCGATGTAAAATTTTATTATATTTTTTATCTATTGGTTTCCTAAATATAAAACCAAAAGTATTCAAATTGTGAAGGATAGAATATTTAGTCCAAAGAATTTATATTTCTGAAAAACAAAAAACAGGGAGAAAATGTATGAATGAACAAGAAAATAGTAACAATAATCCAAATGATGGGAAAAATGTTGAAAATACTAATAAATCCAAAAATGAATCCCAAAATCATATAAAGGTGAAAAACTCCATATCCAGAATACTCACAAAACTATTACTATATTTTTTATGTGTAGGGTCTTTATTCTTCCTGGCCAACTTATTTGAAACCAATAAAATTATAAGAGGACTAATAGGACTAACATTCATATTTACAACTTTATTTTTTTTAAGTGAAAACATAAGGGCAATAAACTACAAAACGCTGATAGTAGGTTTTCTATTTCAATTAGTTTTAGCAATCCTTCTACTTTTGACCCAAGATATAGTAGGAATATTTAAAGCAGCAAATGATGTTTTTTTAGCCTTAATGGACTATGCTAAGAAAGGTATAGAATTCCTATTTGCAAGTTTTGTAACCAATAAGTTGGAATCTCCCTTAATTAATTTCACGTTTATAATTTTGCCAACGATTGTATTTTTTGGTGCTCTAATTTATTTCTTTTATTACATAGGAGTGATGGAGTTAATAATTAGAGCTTATGCTTGGGTAATGATGAGAGTATTGGGAACATCAGGAGCAGAATCAGTTGTGGCTTCTGCAAAACTATTTGTAGGTCAAACAGAAGCTCCACTTATAATCAAACCATTTCTCGCTTTACTTACGAGGTCTGAAATTTTTACAGTCATGTCAGCAGGAATGGCAACTATGGCTGGAGGAGTCATGGCAGCCTACGTAGCAATGATCAGTCCATACATACCAACAATAGCAGGACACCTACTAACAGCAATAATTTTGTCAGTAACTGCATCGGTTTACATGTCAAAGACATTAATCCCAGAAACAGGAGATCCTGTAACAAGAGGAGACATAAAAATAAAACTGGAAAAACAGGGAACCAACGTATTTGAAGCTATAACATTAGGAGCTAGAGATGGTATGTTCTTAGCATTCAATGTTGGAGCAATGTTACTGGCATTCATTAGTCTAATAGCACTACTAAATGACCTATTTTTCAATATAACCAAATGGTTATTCACAAACATAGGTTTTTTATCTACCCTAAAACCTTTCACATTCCAAGATATACTATCATTAATAGCTTATCCGATAGCCTATCTTTTGGGAGTACCAAAACAAGAAGCGTTCTTAGCAGCAAACTTTATCAGCCAAAAAATAGTAATAAACGAATTTGTGGCTTACAGCAATTTTGCCAAAACTATAGCAGAGAATCCTGAATCTCTATCAATGCAAACCAAAATAATCTTGAGTTATGCTCTTGCGGGATTTGCAAACTTCAGTTCAATAGGTATCCAAATAGGTGGAATAGGAGCTTTAGAACCCAAAATAAGACCAACAATAGCACAACTTGGACTAAGAGCTCTAATAATTGGAAACTTGGCAAATTTTTCATCAGCAGTATTGGCAGGAATAATAATGTCACATACAACTTTCTAAATAGCCCTCAAAGAAAATAATTCACTGAGAATATCATTCCTGGAAACGAGAATATCTAGAAAGGAAGTTTACTTATATATTGTTTTAAATTATACTTATCAAAAATCCTCAAGATTTCGTCAGTATATATTTGAACAGATTTTTCCTCCGAAAAAGGACCATTATAGACTATTTTCATATTTGGATAAAAGGATTTAACATATAAATGTATTGCTTGCATAAACTCGTCCTTTTCTACAATTTTGTTACTATTCTGATCAACTTGCTTTAGATAGTGAAAAAACTTTTTCACAAAAGTTGAATCTTCTGAAGATAAATTATTAACAAACTCATCATTATAAAATTTAGTTACGTCTGCGTATAACTTCTGTTCACCTTTTGAAAATTCTATTTTCAATCCATCAAACCCAACCCTATTAATTTCTACTTTACCCATTATAAATACACCCCCTTAGAAATGGGAATACGCATTAAAGGAAAAAAATTATCAAAAATTTATTAAATAATTGTAAAAATTATTCAAATAAGTAATTTTATATTTTAATTATTTCTTTTTTTAGTTCATTTATTTTATCCTTTGTTTTTTCATAAAGTTGTAAAGCCTTATTTATTTTTTCTTTGTGAGAGCTTTGATACTCCCTTTCTTGTGGATAAATTATACAGGTATCAACTTCATCATATGATATTTCTGGTTCCATAGTTTGAGGTGTAAATTTAGCTTTAGTAGTCTTCAAGAAATTGGAATCATCTCTTTGAGGAAAATCCGTCCTATAATGAGCACCTCTACTTTCCTTTCTTTCTATTGCTCCCTTTATTATAGCAAGAGATAAAATAAACATATCTTTCAATTGCTTAATGAAAGAGATTGAAACCACAGGATGATCATTTTGAAAGACGTACGAATTTATATAATTATATTTTTGCAAACAATTTTTGACAAAATTGTAGGAATACTCCAATCCTTCTTGATTTCTTATAACAGTAACTTTTTCAGACATGATGCTTCTAAATTCATCAGCTAAAATATATGGATTTATTTCTCCTTTCATATTTTTTATCTTTTCTATTTCTTCAATTGCATAAGATAAGTGTTCTTTAATTGAACTATCAGATACAGGGCTCCTACTATTCTTTACATAACTTTCTATTATAGGTGGAATTATATAACCTGCATATAGGCATGAAAGTAATGAATTAGCTCCCAGTCTGTTAGCACCGTGATACTCATAATCCTGTTCACCAATAGCAAAAAGTCCCGGAATATTCGTCATTTGGTTATAATCAACCCACAAACCTCCCATTGAATAATGAACAGCGGGAAAAATTTTCATGGGGTTACTATATGGATCAACTCCCGAGAACTTTTCATATATTTCCAAGACTCCTCCAAGTTTGGCCTTAACATAATCCTTACCCTTTTGCTTAACCAAGTCCGTAATATCTAAGTACACCATTGGTTCACCATCAGCAGTATGATAACCGAGTTCATAAACAGCTTTATATATTGCCCTACTTGCTATATCTCTAGGTACCAAATTACCATATCCTGGATACCATTCTTCCAAGAAATACCGTTTTTTTCCTTCTGAGTCATAAGCCCATACTCTTCCACCCTCACCTCTAACACTTTCTGATATAAGCCTATTTTTATCTTTACCTTTCATTGCAGTGGGATGAACCTGAATAAATTCTGGATTAGCCCAATAAGCTCCCTGCTGATAAGCTATACTCCCAGCAGAACCAGTATTTATCAAACTATTAGTATTATGTTTAAAAATATATCCTAATCCACCCGTTGCAAGTATAACAGCATCAGCAATGTAAGGATAGACTTCTCCACTATATAAATCCATAGCAATAATACCTTTGCAAATACCATCATGGTCAATTATTAGCCTCAGCAATTGAAATGGTTCAAATTTTTGAACTATTCCATCTTTTTCCAACTTTCTGACTTGTTCATCAAGAGCATAGAGAAGCTGTTGTCCTGTAGTAGCACCAGCAAAAGCTGTTCTATGAAAGAGTGTTCCACCAAACCTCCTGAAATCTATGTTTCCTTCAGATGTTCTATTAAAAGGAACACCCATTCTATCAAATAGGTATACAATTCTTGGAGCCAGTTCAGCCATTCCCAAAACAGGTGGCTGATTTGCTAAAAAATCCCCCCCGTATATAGTTTCATAAAAATGTAGGAACGGACTATCGCCCTCACCTTTTGCATTTATTGCAGCATTTATACCACCCTGAGCACAGACACTATGAGAACGCTTAACAGGAACAATAGAAAACAACTTTATTTTATGCCCTTTCTCTCCCAACCTCATTGCAGCCATCAATCCCGCAAGCCCGCCACCAACTATTATCACATCAGCCATAACCTTCTAACCCCTTTCCCTATTGAATCACTTTAGATTTAATTTCCATTATACTGACTTTTAAAAATTTCCATTATACTGGCTTTCCTGTAATCTTTTGGTATATCAAAGTATCCCTGATTGTAATCAATCAATTTTATGGTTTCTGTAAGAATAAAATAGTCTTTATTATAGTAAATTTTTACTGGAATATTGAGAAAGTCTTTTTTAGCATCTTGTTTCTTATTATGATTTTTATTCACTTTGCTTATAGGTTTTCCACAAAATATTTCAAATATTGTGATAGAATCATTTAGAGAAAATAGATCAGTTAAGTTAAGAACAGAGAATGCTATCCCTTGCAAATGAGACTTCTTAATCATTACCTTTACTTTTTTGCCATTTATTTTTAGCTCTTCATATCCAGATTCTTCAAGTTCCATAGCTTCAGAAATGAAATCTGCAATATCCTCGGCCTTATAACCATAAATTTCACCCTTTGAGCTATTAGATACTTCAGCATACTTTCTACCTATGTGATCAAGAATAATCATTACATTATTTCTCTTATCCACAAGATAAGTAATATAAGGCTTAGATTCATTATTTTTGAAATGGTCAGTCCTATGAAAACGAATAGAAGCATATTCACGCAAGTATTCGTAAATATTAAAATTTTTTAAAATCTTTGAAATAAAAACCATTTTTTCATTAGCTCCACAAACAGAAAATAGAGCAATAATAAAAAACAGTAAAATAAATCCTTTTTTCTTCATATTTATCACTCCTTATCTGGATATCCTAAAAACTACTGTTTCAGAATTTTCTTCAGCACCCAAAAATTTCAAAGTATAGTTACCATTTGAAACAGAACCAAGATAATCTATTATTAGAGTCTTTTGTTTATCGTACAAAGATTGATTTTTTTGATTTATTCTTATTTTGATATCTGGTGACCCCAAAGCAATAGCAAGTTTGTCTATCAAATCCAGGGAATCCTCAAATATATCCTTTTTAGTCACAAGACCATATTTTTTATCAATATTGAATAGTTGTTTAGAAGAAAAAGAAACAACATAAGAGTTTTTGGTTTTTGAAACATTAGCACCAAGATTAACTAACCTTTCTTCAATATCATCAATCTTATTTGTATCTTCTTTCACAAAACTATCTTCTTGTAAAATCTTTAATTTATATAGGCAAACACCACTTATACCAACCAACCTTCCATTGAAGAAAACATTTCCTGAAGCAAATTTGGCTGATAAATCACTTGGTATTTCAATATTAACCGGTGTTTGGTTTTCAACCTGAACAACCAGTTTATTACCAGTTACAAATATTCTTATATGCAATTCTTTGTTAGAAACGATTTGACGATCTAAGACAACCTGCCCCGAAGAAATCATACTGAAATTAGGTTTTGGAGTGTGAATAGCATCAATATACCAATCCCTATTTATATCTCCCTTTTCAACTAAGTAACTTTTTATATACATATTGGCATTGTATTGAGTGGTTCCATCTATGCTAAAACCAAAAATGAAAAATAAGCCGTTGAAATTATTTTTATCTTTATTTACTTTACCATAAGCAACACCCAACCTACTGAATATAATTTGTCCATACTGTTCAACAAATGGGACTTTCAAATCTATACAGATGGGAATCTTGTGTTCCGATGTCTTAAGCATTAGTGCTGGTGAGTAATGATCATGGCGTTCCCCAAACAAAGGAACATTCCTACCAACTTTGGGAATATAATCGGTTACAGCTTTATAGTTAGAAATGTTTTCCATTCCGTTAATAAAAGCAGTTCCTTTGGGAAGATCTTTCATATTATTCTCATAAACTTTGACAAACTCGTAATCTCCAAGTTTTATTATTTCTTCACCAAACTTTGTTGTTTGATTTAATAGATTAGAACCATGTTGAACAACCTGAGAGTTAAAACCATAAGTAGTATTATTCTGACTCAGTGTTCCTAAAACGCTAAGGATTTTATTTTTATTATTTTCCAAATCCTGAATAAACTGCGTAGTTGCTTTGTTGAGTGCTTTTCCTACAGGACTATTATGGAAAGAATAAGAATTAACATCTACATAACCCCAATTTGTCCAAGCCCAAGCACCAACGTTACTAACAGTTTCAGAAGCACTATAAGTATTATTAAAAACAATGGCACCATCACTTACATACCTCACATCAGCTTGAAAAGCAATTGTTGCAGTGGCACTTCTTACGGTAACTCCTCCACCCCAAGGAGAAGGAATTCTAGCATCAGAATAGGTAACATTGCTATCAGTGACAACCCCACCTATCAAAATACCAAAATTTTTCTTCTTGGCATCTTCCAAAGCTGCAGGAAGATTATCATAACTATAAGAAGAGTTTAGAACTGAAGTATAAGAAGTACTGCTTGCTAATTTAGAACTTATAAATTTCGCGACAGGAGCACCAGCATAACTACCCGTAGCATCACTAAAATTTATAACCACAGAATTTATCTTGTTCTGAGCAAAAATATTAACAGTAATCAAAAGAAAGACAGAAAGCATAACTAACATTCTCAAAAGCATTACTCCTCCACCTCCTCATAGAAATTTCATTTTAAACCACCTAAAAATTTATTTACACATTATCTCAATATAGATTATTCTATAAACCAGATAACATTACCTTCTTTAAGTACTTCCAATCAAATATTAAAACGATCATTATCCTAAATATTGAATACAACAGGGTTAATTTTTTGTCCATAATATAAGCTTACTTTAAATGTCTCTTTTAATTAAAAAATATATATTACATAGTGATAATAAAATTGATCTTAATTAAAAATTGGAAGGATTAGAAAATCTGCACCGAAGGATACAGCTGAAAAAGCAATAAATACACTAATTATCCTTAGGTTTTATTAGAGAAATGCTTGATATAATTTCTTCTAAATCTATCCAAAATCTATATCCGCATATAATACAAGAATATTCTCTGATATGATCATAAAAAAAAATTACTTCAAAATCGGTGGATTCAACTATGATTCCACCACATCGCGGACATACCAGGTCCTTCTCTATGTTTTCAAACTCTTTCTCAAAATTCATTAAATGGTTATATCCTATACTACTTTTTTACCGTCCATGGAGGCATATTCTTCAGAAATTTCGTCGACCCATTTTTCGATAAGTTTTATATCTTCTTCTTTCAAATGTTTAAATCTTCCCTGAAGTTTAAAGTAATCAGTCAACGGTTTCCTCTTTTCTTTTTTCAGATAGGCTTTACTTGGAGCACTTATTTTAAATATACCATTCTCTATCTCAAACAGTGGGTACATACCAGTTTGAACAGCAAGTTTTGCAGATTCCACACTTTTTTCGGTTGGTAAGAGCCAACCCGGTGTACAAGGTGAAAAAATTTGTATATATCTAAATCCCTTCATGTCTTTGGCTTTTAGTATTTTATCATATAAATCTGTTATAAAGGCAATACTTGCGGTAGCAACATATGGTATACCATGAGCTGCCATAATCAAAGGTATGTTCTTCTTGTTTTCCCTTTTACCTGTTGGAGTCGTACCTGTAAAAGTGCCGAGTGGAGTAGCACTCGACCTATGACCCCCAGTATTCATATAAGCTTCATTGTCATAACAAATATACAGTAAATCTTCGTTTCTTTCAGCTGCTCCACTAACTGTTGCAAGACCTATATCAAAAGTACCACCATCACCAGCCCAAACCATAACAACTGAATCTCTACCCATTACTTTCAAAGCTCTTACCATACCAGAAGCGGCAGCAGCAGAGGCAGCAAAAGGAGTATTCAGTAAGGGAACAGTCGCAGAAGAATTGGGGAACGGCGACTGAACAACACTGCTACATGAAGCAGGAACAACCATATAAACTTCCTTACCCAAAGCTTTAAGTACATTTCTTAAACCTATTGTCAAACCACATCCAGGGCAGCTGCCGTTACCAGCCAAAAAATACTCTTCATACGGTAACTGTTTTATAGAAGTCATAAATCACACCTCCTCAAAATAGGAATCAACAGCAGCAAGATCCAATCCAACCCACCTAACCCGCTGAACTCCAATTCTACCATCAACAATTTCTTTTAACTCAGTAAAAATCTTTTCAAAATCAACTATCCTAACGTCTTTCCCTCCCAATCCTCCAATGTAAGATTGAACTATTGGTTTATCCTTGAGATCATATAGTGCAAACTTCACTTCTGTTGCAATCATTCCACCTAAACCAGGAGACATGTTTCTATCAAAAACACCTATAGCTTTTAATTTACTAGCAATTTGAGATAGTCTTTTCACAGGAAAAGGTCTTATACTCCTGAGTCTTATAACACCGGCTTTTATACCATACTTTTCTCTAACATTTTTAGCAGCCTGTTTAGCATCACCAGATGAAGCACCTATAACAACAATGGCTACTTCTGCATCATCCAACAAATATTCTTCAATAACTCCCCCATAACTTCTACCAGTAAGTTTCTCCCATTCTTTGTCAACCTGATCAACCAAATCCTCAGATTCTTCTATAGTTCTAAAAATATCATACCTGAATTCTAAATAAACATTTGAATGAACAGCATTACCATGAGTAAATGGATTAGAAGTATTCAAAGCATAGGGTTTAGGAACATCCTTAGGAATAAAACTATCTATAACAGACTGATCTGGTATTGATATTGGCATAGTAGTATGACTCAGTATGAAACCATCCAAACCTACAACAACAGGAATCAATGTTTTATCAGCAATCCTATAAGCTTGAATTATTGTATCAAAAACCTCCTGATTATGCTCAGGAAACAAAACCATCCATCCCCATTCCCTTGGAAGCAAGACATCGGTATGTTCATTTCCCAATATCCAAGGAGCACCCATAGCTCTGCTGGTAATAGCCATGACAACAGGTAACCTACTACCACCAACCCAATATACCATCTCAGCCATGTAAAGTAATCCCTGAGAAGCTGTTGCAGTAAAAGCCCTTGCTCCAACAGAAGCTGCACCCATGGCAACAGCCATTGCACTGTGCTCCGACTCAACCCTTACTATCTCCATAGACAAATTCTCGGTCTCAATATACTTGGTCAAATATTCCATAATACTGGTTTGTGGACTTATAGGATAAGCTCCAACAACATCAACTTTTGCACACTTTACAGCTAAGGCAACTGCTTCATTCGCAGTAACAACTTTTACATTGGAAACACCCTTCTTTTCTTCTATAATACTCATATAATCACCTTCCCTTTAATCCTCTACCATTTCAATAGCATTAACTGGACATTCATTAGCACAAACCCCACAACCTTTACAATATTCATAATCAATATCAACAGAATTATCTTGAAACCTAAAGATGGTAGTTTCTGGACAAAAAGCCCAACAAATAACACATTTTATACATTTATCGTGATTAACCACAGGTTTTGAAGTTCTCCAAAGACCGGTTTTACCAACCGCTCCTTTAGATGGCTTAGATTTAGGTATCAAAACTCTCATAAGCTACCCCCTTACTAAATTCTTCAAAACAACCTCATATGTCTCCTCATAAGCTCTTAAACAAGCCTGAGAATTCTTTTTACCAATTTCTCCTTTCCAATTCTCTTCAATAGTTTTAACCAAGGTATTTATATTGACAATATTGGTGGCTTTGGACAAAGCACCTAAAATAGCGGTATTAACAACTGGCCAACCTGAAATAACCAAGTTCAAATCCAAACAAATCCTTGTTGCATCAACAATAAACAACTTACCATCAAAGTTCAAATCTTCGGGTATTCTGTTAGTATTGATTATAACAGATCCACCTGGTTTCAAACCCTCAACTATATTGGTCATCTGTAATATTTTTTTATCAAGAACAACAACAACATCAGGTTCGTATATTTGCTGATGAACATTTATGGGAATTTGATCTATTCTTGCGTAAGCATTAAGAATAGCTCCTCTTCTTTCAGCACCAAAAGAAGGGTAAGCAAGCCCGAATTTACCTTCCTTAAAGGAAGCTTGAACAATTAGATTGGCAGCGGTAACAGCACCTTGGCCACCCCTACCAAGAAACTTAATCTCTATCATTCTAAGATTCCTCCTTACTTTTTATTTATACAACAATTGAATATATTCCTTTAATTGAAATTTCAAAGAATTTTTTGAATTATAAATCTAGATATATTCAATGCTCCTCCTAAATCACCCATCTGCTGCTTTCCAACATTTCTCAAATAATTATAATAATTAACATTTTTTTCTAATTCCAATGTTTTTGATATGAAATCATCAACTGTTTTCACCAATATTAGAGAATCTCCAAGCAATTTTTTCTGCCTTTTCCTATACCAAGTATTCTCACTTAAAGATATCACAGGTAACCCAAATCCCGCAGCCTGTTCATTGGCAGATCCCCCAAATCCCCAAACCAAAAAACTTCTCTCCAAAAAAAACCTATAGTATATAGAATCAATAATAAATATCCGATCAATTCCATTAACTAAACTATAAATCTCATTGACAGGATAAAATTTAGGTATAACAATAGTGAAACTAAAACCATTTACAACAAGCTTTTTCATAGCAGGTAAAAAAGTAACCAGATTCTTCAGAGCTTGATCAACTCTCCCTGGCAAAAATATTATATTCCTATCCAAATTATCAAAAGAATCAAAAGAATAAAGAGGAATATCCAAAACAGGGTTCCCTAAAAAATACACATTACCTAACCCGTAATGTCTCAATATCCAATCCATTGTAGGCTGGTCCCTAACAAAATTGGCAATAACCTTCTTCATTAAAAATATTTCAAAAGGATTAAAATATTCGGTTTTAACAGACTTCGCAGTAGCAACAAAAAATGTTCTGTGAATCCTCTTAGAAAAATACAAAAGAATTAGAGGATAAATGTCTCCCACAGCAACAAAATAAGTACTACTATCCAAATTATTTAAATATTTTATCTGCTCCCAAATGTGAAACACTAATCCCTCTTGTAAATCTTTTATAAAATTACGTAAATTCAAAAATCCACTTATACCTCTACTTGGAAAAACCCTTACAGGTCCTTCAATACCTATTCCCTCATCCACAAAAACATTACCTTCAGTAACCAAAGGAAAAACAGAAATATTTCTCAAAAAATCCGTTGGAAAAGACTTTATAATATAAGAAGCAATAGTATCCTCTCCATAACCATTTGACAAAAACAAAACCTTCATTTTAACATCCCATATATCTCTTTTATCTTACTAAACGACATCTTTTTTGCCATTTCGTAATCACTACTTTCTATACTATCAAGCAATTCTTCTAAATTGGAAGTGAAGTCCACATTTAATAACTCTGAATATTTGTCAAACAAAAACAAAACAACTCTCTTACCCAGGTCAGTTATATAAATAGACCCCTTTCTAACCTCTATATATTTCCTTTTCTTAAGAATCTCTATTGTAGATGCATAAGTCGATGGTCTACCAATGCCAACCTCCTCCATCTTTTTTATTATACTTGACAAGGTATACCTGGCAGGTGGTTTAGTGAACTCTTCTTCTATTTCATAGTCAATTATTTCCAAATATTGATTTTTGGGTTCTAAAAAGTCATTCTTAAAAATTTTAAATTTTTCAACAAAATCAGGTAAAATCTTAATAAACCCTTTATCAATTATCCTCCCACTCTGATAGCTTATGTATAATTCCTCACTCAATTGAGAATATAACTGCTGATGAACATATCTACAAGCTGGAGAAAGAGAAGCTAAAAATCTCCTATATATCAACTCGTAAATTCTAAATTCATTATTATTCAAGTAATTCTTAATAATAGAAAGAGGTTTTGTTGTTGTTATTCTTATTGCCTCGTGAGCATCAAAAACCGCCTTATTCTTTCTAGGATGAATAACAACATCTTTAATTATTTTCCTAGCTAAATTGATACCATAATCACTTATCCTAATACTATCTGTTCTATGATAGGTAATCAAACCTATTTTTTCATCTCCAACATTAACTCCTTCATACAATTTTTGTGCTATTTTCATAACTTCGCTGTTACCTATTCCCATTTTAGCAGCTTCTTGTTGAAGAGTAGAAGTCTTCAAAGGATCGGGAGGAACTATAAATCTTTCATTATTAATCAATTTAAAATTTCTTCTAGAATTGACAAGATTTTTTAAGAATTCCAATTCAAACTTTTTAACTTCATTTAGATCAAACAGTTTGTAGAGTTCATTTTGCCTATGTATAAAAGCCTCTAAAATTTTATCACCTATCTTAAACTTCAATTTTATCAGGTAATACCTTTGCGGTTTGAACTGTTCAATTTCAAGTTCCCTATCGAATATAATCTTAAGTGTAGAAGTTTGTACCCTACCTGCACTTAATCCTTTCAACTTAAAATTCCTCCATAAAACAGGACTTATCTTATAACCTATTATTCTATCTATCAATCTACGAGTTAACTGGCTTTCAACCATTGAGTAATTTATATCTCCCAAATTTGCAAGCCCCCTTAAAACACCGTCATATGTTACTTCATTTATAAAAGCTCTTCTAAAAGAAACAGAAGTACCAAAACCACGAAGCTCATTATAAACATGATAAGAAATGGCTTCACCTTCTCTGTCAGGATCGGTTGCCAAAATAACATAATTGTAATTATTTAACATTTTTTTTAACCTTTCTATCATCTTTTTCTTATTGGGTAAAAATACAAAAAATGGAGTTACAGTGTCCTCCTCTATTTTCAATCCCAAATTATTTTTGGGTAGATCCTTAATGTGTCCCATAGTGGCAAAAACCTTGAAATCCTTAAAATTCATCTTTTTCAAAATACCGGAGATAGTCTTAACCTTAGAAGGAGACTCCAAAATAAAAAGCAGTTTTTGATTTAAAAAATTATTCACGGTTTAATATAGCCCACGACCGGGATCGAACCGGCGACCTCATCCTTACCAAGGATGCGCTCTTCCACTGAGCTACATGGGCACCCCAATATCAAAAAAACTTATTTAGAATCGTCTTTAAAAACTTGCTGTAATAAGCTGATACAAAGGTAAAAATACTGCCAAAACTATAAATCCTACCATTCCACCCATACCAACTATCATTATAGGTTCTATCAAAGAAGTTAAAGAAGATAAAGTATATTCAACTTCGGTATCATAGAAATCTGCTATTTTATTCAACATCGTGTCAAGATTACCGGTTTCCTCACCAACAGCTATCATTTGAGTAACCATTGGAGGGAAAATTCCAGTTTCTGAAAGAGGAGTTGACAAATTCTCACCTTCCCTCAATTTTCCTCTAACACTATCAACTGCTGATGATATAACAGCATTACCTGCAACCTGAGAAACTATTTCTAAAGAAGCCATTAAAGATACACCAGATGAAAGCAATGTCCCTAAAGTCCTTGTGAACCTACTTATTGCAACTTTCTTGTTAAGCATTCCAAACACAGGAATATTCAACATTATCAGATCTATTTGCCGTTTACCAACAGGAGTTTGGTAATAAACATTCAATCCCAAAAATCCTATAATGAACAATACAAAGAGAGCAACAATTATTTCGGGCCTCCTTAAAGCTTCAACAACCGTTATAAGAATTTGTGTAATAATAGGTAACTGAACTTCCATTTCTCTGAACAAATTAACAAATGTTGGCAAAATATAGGTGACAAGAAATATTACTATACCAATTGCTAAAACCAATATTATTGCAGGATAAGTCATAGCGGATTGGACTTTTTTCTTAAGCTGGAAATCCTTTTCCATAAAGCCAGCAAGCCTGTCAAGTACTTCATCAAGCATACCACCAATTTCACCAGCTTTAACCATACTTATGTAAAGATCACTAAAAATATGTCTATGTTTTGCTAGAGCTGAAGATAAAGCCTTACCACCTTCAACCTCTTTCTTAATATCAGATATTGCAGCCTTAAGAATTTTGTCTTCGGTCTGTTCAGCCAATATATCAAGAGCCCTAACAAGCGATAATCCTGCGTTTATCATAGTGGCAAACTGACGAGAAAATATGGTGAGAGCCTGCTGGTTAACCTTAGGTCTAAATGTTGCTCCCAGTTTAGCAAGAGCAGTGGTTTCAGCTTTAGGTTGAATAGAAATAACCTGAAACTTCTGCCTTATTAATTGGGTTCTTGCATCTATTTCATTTTTTGCTACTATTTCTCCTTGTTTCTCTTTCCCCTCAGAAGTTCTTACCCTGTATACATAAGTTGGCATACTTATTCACCCACCCTTACTTTTTTTCTAAAACCAAACTATTTATTATACTTATTCTTTTATTAACAAACCACTTAAAAGATTCACTATTTTTAATAAGTTCATAAGTAGAAACCACATAGTTAATTTTATTAAGTTCAGAAAGTAAAATACTTATCTTTCTTTCCGATAGATTAGGTTGATACAAACTTTTATCCACTTCTTGTAACAATTGATTCAATTCAGAATCATTTTTCTCTTTTATTTTTTTGATAACCTCTGGGTCTATTTTATATACTTTTCTTTTTATGAACTCAGCCTGTTTTTTTAATTCTGAAACCTTTGACTCATCTAACTGAGACATTATAAGATAAAAATAAAATTCATAAAAAGCTTGATAGAAATTTTCTTCATTAACAAACAAAGTGGTAATAAGCTTCCTCTGATTTTGGTCATACTTCAAAGTCTTAACTATATTCTTAAAGTTATCCTTGTTAATAAGCAAAGAGAGTAATTCCTGCTTTTCTATTTTTCTTCTCAATTCATAAGCCAACTCTTTGTTGTTCTTAAAGGTATACAGAAATTCCCAAACCTTTTTAAATTTTTCTATTTCCGAATCATTTTCATTTACATTGTAAATATTAACAGTACTCAAAACAACACTTTTATCAGCTGGTGTTTCATTCTTGGCAAATATCTTCAGAGTGATGAAAATAATTAACACACAGGCCATAATGACTAGGAACATTGTACTTAATCGATTGTTTTTGATCAATTTGTTATTCATATTTTTACCTTTTGTGCCATTGATGAGCTTTTCTAGCCTTATGTTTATTATAATGCTTTCTTTCCACTTCTCTGGGATCCCTTGTTAATAAATCGTACTTTCTCAATATTTTTTTGTATTCTTCAGATATATTAGCCAAACATCTTGCTATACCCAATCCAATAGCTTCTGCTTGTCCAGTAGTTCCACCACCTTTTACATAACATTCTGCTCTATACTTATTATTCAGTCCCAGTACCTCCAAAGGTTTCCTCACCTTAATTCTATAAACTTCCCTCATTTTAAAATATTCATCCAGGGGCTTTTCATTTATAATTATTTCGCCCTTTCCTGGTTTTAGATAAACTCTCGCGGTGCTTTCCTTCCTTCTGCCAGTTGCGTAGTACATTTCACACCTCCAAAGTTTGCAGTCTTTGAGCAGTATGGTTATGTTGATCATTAGAATAAATCTTCAATCTTTTCAACATTCTTTCTCTCAATTTATTTTTAGGAAGCATTTTAGAAACAACCAATCTCAATAATTCTTCGGGATTTTTTTCTATCATGTATTTAGCAGAAAATTCCTTTAAATTACCCAAATTTCCAGAATGCCTATAGTATTTCTTCTGGGTAATTTTTTTACCCGTAAGTTTAACCTTTGAAGCATTCAATACCACAACGTAATCTCCACCAATATATGAAGGGCTGTAAGTTGTCTTATGTTTTCCCATTAGTATGTAGGCTATTTTAGTGGCCAATCTCCCGAGAACTTTATTAGTAGCATCTATTAAATACCATTTTTCTTCTTGTTTAGGAAATTCTTTTGTTCTTTTATCCATAAGCTATCACTACTCCTTCATTTTTTTCAACAAATTGTCAACCATTTCTTTCCAACTAAATTTTTTCACTATATCTTCTTGTAGAATTCTATCACTTTTAAGATAATCCTTCTCATTATAAAATTTCAACATACATTTTGTGATATCCTCCACACTTAAAGGATCAAAAGTATAAATATTACCGGGATAAATTTCGTTAAAAACTTTTATATTTGAAAATAATATGTTTTTCTTGCAGGCCAGGGCCTCAAGAAGTGGAAGCCCAAAACCCTCATAAAAAGAAGGTAAAATCACTCCCAAACAACCATTATACAAAGCCACCAATTCATCATTACTAACATTATCTAAAAAAACCACTCTATCATCAGAATTTTCCAAAACAGACCTCACATACTTATCATTACTGTCTAAATTATTTGCAGTAATAATCAAATATACCTTATCACTTACATATTTACAAAAATTCTTAAAAGAAAGGATTAAATTCAAAGCATTTTTCCTATACCAAATCTTACCCAAAGGTGCAAAAAAATATTTATCAACAAAATCAATACCCATCTTACTAAAAATAGAAAATAATGCTCGCCTTTTATCATTCTCAGGTATAGGCCTAAATATATTGGTATCAACACCCAAATATAACCAATCCAAATTATTTAACATCAATACCCTATTTATGTCTTGGAAAGAAGAATAAGATATAGTAAATATCTTTTTTAATTTTCTCCAGAATAAGCTTTTGAAAAGAAACTCTTTCTTCAAACTATCAAGAGTTTTACCCTGGTACAACTTCTCAAAAGGTAGATCATACAAAAAAGCGTATTGCTCAATATTCAAAGGTAAAAAAAAAGGTTTCGGGTACAGTAACTTCACTACTCCCCCATTTTTCCTAAGAATCCAATCTTTTATCTTATTAACTTCAATAAAAAGCTCAAGATAACTACCATATTTAATTTCCCAGAAATCAATATAATCTTTAAAATTTTCAAAATCCTTACTATTTTTTTTAACCACAAAAACATATCTGAAATCTGAATGAGGATTAATATTTTTTAGAATACTATGGAAAACTACATTGGGACCCAATATTTTATTATCACCAAGTTCTATACCAAAAAATACAATAGTTATCACTGCACAAAATGCATAGATATACCCATAATAGGAACAAGTATTGAAACAGCTATGAAAAAGACAAACAAAGAAACACCCGTTACTAAAAGCGGCTCAATTAAAATTAGAACCCTATCAATAGCCAAATTTATATCAAAAGTTAAATAGCTAACCAGTTTATCTATTATCTCAGTTTTCGCAGTCTCTTCATAACTAGCAATAAAATTAATAATTATCTTATTAAAAAATGGTTTGTTTGAAAGAATCTTAGAAAGCTCCTCACCTTCCAAAACCCTCTTATAAACATCCGAAAAATGTTTCTTCGATATCCTCTCAGGTAACAAACCCAAAGAAAATTTTATCGCCTCAGACATAGTTAAACCACTTTTTATACATAAACCAAAAGTATACAAAAAATTATTAACCAAGTACTTTTTATATATGTTGGAAATTATAGGTAAAGAAGAAAATGTATCTAAGAAAAAAGACATGAATTTTTCTTTACCAATATATAAATACACTCCCCCACCAATAAGAACAAATAAAGTAAAAAAAATTAAAAGGTTCTGAAAACTAAAAAATTCCATAAATAATTTCAACAACTGTGTCATAAAAGGTAATTTCACATTTAATTCATCATACATTCCAATCACTACAGGAAAGACAAAATTTAATACAATATAGGCTATAATTATAGCAAAAGACACAATGAAAATTGGGTAACTAATAGAAGAAACTATTTTATTAATTACTCTACTTTTGTTTTCATAAAACTCAAAAAGATATATACATATGTCATCAAGTTTCCCTGTACTCTCCCCAACAGCTATTAATTTAAGCGTAACAGGTTCAAATATTTCTTTGAAAGTTTGCATACTTTGTGAAAGAGAATATCCTCTTCTTAAATTCTCGGATAAAAAAGAAACCACGTCCCTCCAATAATACGGTAGACTCTCCTTCATAATAAGTAAAGTCTGGTATAAAGGTAACCCAGAACGCAACGATACGTTTAACATCAAAAAAAATCTGGCTTTTTCTCTGTCACTTTTCAATAGATTAAAACCAAACATTTCCTATATCTTATTTTATAAGGTTAGTAAATAAAGTAAATGTTTGACCAGCATTATTACTGTATAAAATAACACCACGCATATTGTTAAAAGTATTTATTATATCATTATCATTAGTAGTTCCTGGGAAAATAAGTGATTTAGTTAATTTGGGAATACCAACCTGAGGATATGGTTTTATATTACAATTAGTTAGGTCCACACCAACAACAACCACATTTTCTCCAACACTGTTTACATCTAGGAAAATAGTATTTTGTAAATTCAATCCCAATCCAGATAAATCAACTTCTTGTGGATCCGAGTCAATAAAAACATCTCCATTAGAATCCTGTGCAATACCTCTGTAAATAACCGCTCGTTGATTAGTATCATCATAACCAACAAGAACAACTCTGTTACTATTAGCATCTTTTATAATATTACCGCCATAAAAGGTAATAGATGGATTAAGATAAATAACAAAACTATCAGTTAAATCAAAAATTCCATCACTATCATTATCTCCCCAATACAACATCAATCCTTTACCAACAATGACAGCAGCTCTTATAATATCCTGATTAATATTATTACTAACATAATCAGAAGAATACAGTGGATAAACATTAGTTCCAACTACAGAAGAAAAAGAATCTATATAGTTATTACTCCAACTATTAGTGGAAGCAAAAAAAACCCTCAATTCTGCTTTGGATTCAGCAATATCAGAACCTATGAATATAAAAGAATTTGGAGTAGCACCGCTTTGGATAACATCAAAAGCTATAAAAGTCGGAGGTTTGTTAAAAACAGTGTTACTTAATGCATTCTGCCAATTTGCCATAGGAAGGCTAGAATAGAAAGCAGTATTTCTACCCACTATAGATCCTGCAAAAGCAGCTGAACTACCATCTGATTTGAAGGCAACAGCTCTGAAATCCTCATTAATGTTATCAAAATCTGTTATATCATATTCACCACTTGTAGCTTTGTTAAAAGTTAAAGCACCTGAGGTTTCCAAATTACTGTTAAATCCTCCAATACCAGTAGTAAACCTAGCCACAAAATTTCTTCCTTTAATCGTTTTGTAATTATTACCACCATCTGTAAAAGTTGCAACATCAGAAACACCAAGATTACTATTAATTATTTTGCCCACCCAAAAAATATCCTTATCTGTAGATAAAGGATTAGAATACCTCCAACCTGTACCAAAAATGATAACTTTTTTATTAGTCAATTGATTTCGGAAATCATTTGAGTAAGAAAACGGGACAAATGAAAACCCAGATTGGATACTTAAATTGACAAATTTAAATGGATCAAAAATGTTGTTATAATAACCTAAAGATAACTCAAGTGGTTGAGGATTACTGCCAGTCAATTTAAATGAAGAAACTGCAAATACAGGTGGTTGACCAGATATTGTTCCTCCAGGGCCAAGCACAGCAGATAGCCCTTTCATACCACAAGAGCTAAAAAACAAATATACTGAACTAACAACCAAAAATAAAAGGAATGAGAAAAAAAAGTAAGTAAATCTCTTAATTTTCATAACATACCCTCCTTACATTTATAGTGGCTAATTTCCTCATAAAGTATTTGGAGTATTTCATCTTTAGAAAATATAATCCTGTTTTTACTGATTAATTTATTCTTTAAAATTTTGGGATCTCCTACTTTTACTTCCTCATCAATTTTTTCAAGAATTAAAAATATATTTTCACCGTTTTGATAAAAAAGAAAAACCTGATTATTATTGTTCGAGTTATTTAATTCATTCATAAACTTAATAATCTTTTGTTTTTTATTATACTTTTTTATCAGACAGTTATATTTTTGTAGAACTGGACCTATAATTTTGAGTATATCCCTAAGCTCCGAATATGTAAAAAATTCATCAAAATTGTAGTAATAAGATATGAGTTGTTTCTGATTAATAACATCTATATATCTCCTTATGGGACTAGTAATATGTGTATATTTATCTAATCCTAAGATATCATGACCACTGTTTCCAATATCGTATCTCGCATTGCCTAATAAATTAAGTATTCTATATTTTAAAATTTTACATGTATCTTTTTTTAGATCATAAATTTTCCCCCTGTATCCTTGTAATTCTGGAGGAATTTCCAAAACTCTTGATATAAAAGGTATATTATTCCTTGACAACAACTTAGCACAAATATGATTAACAAGTATCATTAATTCTTGTATAACAAATTTCATACCTTTATATTCATCAAAATATATCGCTCCATTAGAAACTCTCTTTCTTAGTAAATTAATTGCAAATTCTTGGATGAAGTTATTCTCTCTAATAAATTTTTCACCTTGTCTGTAAGATAGATTTTTCTTAACAGATATAACAACGGGTTCAAAAAAATAGTCTTTTATTTCGAGTTCTTTTGTCAAACAAAAGTTGAATAAAAAAACTGGTCGCTTAGAACCTTTTTTCAAAGCCAAAAATTCTATATAATTACTCGGAAGCATATAATATTTGGAGTCAACAGAATATAAAGTTTGTGGAAACTCTAAAACAGATTTGTCCATATGTATATTCCATACTTCAGACAAATCAGAAACAGCAACATAAATCTCAAATCCATTTTTCAATCTTTTGAAACCAATAGCATCATCATATTCAATAGTACCTTTATCATCAAAAGTGTAGAAATCTATAAAGTTAATATATTTTCTTGAGTTAATACAATATTCCATATTTTTTATCAAAATATCCCATGAACCTTGAGTAAAATGTGGTATCTTTATACTCTCCAGTAACAAACGATAAAGTATTATGCTTTTATTCAATAAAAGATAAAAGAAGTGTATCCTTTTCATAAATTTTATCAATTTATTATAATCTCTAAAAAACTTTATTGAATAAAAATGAGGATTCAAACTCAAAAAAAAAAGTAATCTTCTTTTCAAATCATAGCCGTCGGTAAGAAGAGTTTGATCACCATCGATTATATATGATTCTTCATTGGAAAAATAGTAGATATGATTCAAAATCTGTTTTTTATTACCAACTAAATTTTTATTTTCTAACTTTATCAATAATGGTTTAACAATATCAAAATCACTTAAATTTAGGAACACTTCTTTATTAACCCTATTCAAGTATATTAAACAGTAAATCATACTTCAGAAGGAACCTCAAGTTTTATTAAGTATATATTTTTTATCTGGTAGTTAGTAGCAACCTCAGCAAAAGAAATTACAAAAATCTGATTAAAATTCCTTTCTATTATTTTCCTGAAGTGTCTCCTGACCGTAGGAGAAGTTACTATAATTGGTTGATAACCATTATTAGAAGCAAATCTCATAAATTCGGCTACCGACATCAATATAGCTTGACTAATATTGGGATCCAATACAGGGAAAGTTCCAAATTCGTTTTTTTGTAAACTATTAAGTATCAACTGTTCAACCTGAGGATCAACCGCAGCAGTGTATATAACACTATCCTTTGCTAACATATAAGAAATAGAATTTGCCAGGCCAATTCTAACAAATTCTGTTAATTCAGAAATATCTCGGGTATATCTTACAGCATCGCTGAGAGACTCTATTATGGTTATCAAGTCTCTGACAGGTATTTTTTCCTTAAGCAGATTCTGAAGTACTCTCTGTAATTCACCTATACTAATCTGCTCAGGAATAACATCCTTAACAACAGCCGGATGAGTTTTTTTAAGATTATCAACCAATATACTTGTTTCTTGTCTCCCCAGAATATCTGAAGCATTATTTTTTACTATCTCTGTTAAATGAGTAGCTATAACAGATACAGCATCAAAAAGCATACATCCCAACCTTTCTGCTTGTGGCTTATCCTGGGGTTCAATCCAAACAGCAGGCATACCAAAAGCAGGTTCTATAGTAACGTTACCATTTAACTGTTTTATAACGTTTTCAGGTCCGATGGCCAAGAATTTATTAATATGAGCCTCTCCTTGACCAACCTTTACACCCTTAACCTTTACAACATACGTGGTAGGTTTCAAATCCATGTTATCAGTAACGTGAACACCAGGCATTACTATACCAACTTCTTTGGCAATACTTATTCTGACAGAAGGTATTCTTTCCAAGAGTTTCCTCCCCTGCTGCTCATCAACCAATCCTAAAAGCATTCTACCAAGTTCCAATGAGAGAGTCTCAACAGTGGTATAAACCATAGCTGTTTCTGGTTTTCTTTGCTCCTCTTTTCTCTGTTCTTTTTTTACTTCCTCTTTAACAATTTCTTGATGGACCTCTTTCTGTTTAGCTTTTAATGATAAAAATAAAAACAATCCTGCAAAACCAAGTAATGGAATTAAAGGTAATCCCATACCCATAATAGAAAGTAAAGCCAAGCCACCAGAAGCACCAGCAGCTATCTGTAAAGCTCTTGGTTGACCGGTTAACTGACTTATCACGTCCTCACCCAAATTGGACTCAGAAGCAGCCCTAGAAACTATTATACCCATAGCAGTTGAAACAAGAAAAGAAGGTAAAATAGAAACCAAACCATTACCTATCGTTAGTATAGTATAAGTTTGCAAAATATCAACAATTCCGCCTTCAAAATAACTTCTGAAATAGGTAAAACCCATAAGTATACCACCTATTATACTGATTGCCAATATTATAATATTCGCGATTGTATCTCCTTTAACGAACTTTCCAACACCATCCATCGCACCATAGAAGTCAGTTTCCCGTTCTATATCTCTTCTCCTTTTTTTAGCTTCTTCCGGAGTTATGAGACCAGCATGTAACTCACCATCTATTGCCATCTGTTTTCCTGGCATGGCGTCCAGTGTAAACCTGGCAGCAACTTGAGCTATTCTCTCTGCCCCCTGTGTTATAACTATAAACTGTACAATAACTATCATAAGAAATAATACGAAACCAATAACGAGATTACCACCAGCAACAAACTTGGCAAAAGTGGGTATAACATGGCCCGCACCAATCGGCTCACCACTTCTTGGATCTTTTATATGTCCCTTTGCCAAAATAAGCCTGGTAGCGGCAATATTCAAACCCAATCTGAATATAGTCTCAACCAAAACAAGGGTTGGAAAAACAGCAAAATCCAGAGGACTCTTAACATAAACAGCCATAAGTATCACAAGAATAGAAACAATTATATCAGTTATAAGTAAAGTATCAACCAACCAAGCTGGTAATTCTACTATGATTAACAAGACAGCAAGAAGTATTGCAATAGGTATAAAAACATCTAGAGGGACCCTTTGACCTCCAATATTTATAACTTGTCCTGCACCTAGCATAACCACCTCTTATTATCTGGCCAATATCTTTTTCTTTCTTTTCATTTTATATACAAAAGCAAGCACCTCGGCAGTGGCTTGATAAAGCTCTGCAGGTATATAATCACCTACCTTACATTTAGAATATAACATCTGAGCAAGCTCAACATTTTCAATTACAGGTATATCATGCTTATCAGCAACTTGTTTAATAAGTTCAGCGAAATACCTCTCTCCTTTTGCAACAACCTTTGGTGCTTGCATTTGACCGTGTTCATACTTAAGAGCAACGGCGTAATGAACAGGATTGGTAACGACAGCAGTGGCATCTTTAACAGCCCCTATACCTCCGCCCATAGCCAACTGTTGAGCCATCTGTCTTCTTTTACTTTTAATATGTGGGTCTCCTTCCAACTCTTTGTACTCATCTTTCAATTCCTTGAAAGACATCCTCATATCTTTCATGAAAAATTTTTTCTGAACAAAATAATCAAAAGCTGCAAGAGCAACAAAAACACCAATAACCATCCAAACCATCTTTTCTATTATTTTTTTAAATTCCATAAGGAATGGCATGAAATCCCAAGTTCTAGCAAAATCAATAAACAACTTTACATTACTTTTTATCATTAGATAAACCAAATATGAAATTATTCCTATTTTAAGAACGTTTTTGAGTAACTCAATAACCGATTTTTTGGAAAATATACGTTTAAATCCATCAACAGGATTAATTTTACTGAATTTAGGAGAAAGGGGCTCAAATGTGAAAAGAAAGCCTATTTGAGCCAAATTTCCTATTAATCCGGCGATAAAGGCAACTATAGCCAATGGTAGCAAAACAATTGCAAATAAAATTAAAGCTTTTATAAAAACACCTACTAAAAAAGCTATTAAATTATCTGCGTGAACAGCGTTCCTAAAAAATTCACCCATGTAAATATCCTTTGTAAATTCTGCTATTTTTAATCCCATTATTTTGGAGTATGCAAAAAGTGTGGCAAATGTAGCAACCATAGCTATAAACATTACGACATCTTGGCTTTTAAGGACTTGTCCTTTTTTTCTTGCTTCTTGTAGCTTATGCTCCGTTGGCTCTTCCGTTTTATCGGCGTCGTCAGCCATTAATAACACCCCCTACCTATTAATTTAACACCTAATTACAAATTCCCTCAGAAAATATTATGAAATCATATCAAACTTTCCTGAAAGCTATTTAAATATATTTTACATTTTTTTTACATTTTTAACATTTGTCTGACTAAGTAGTTTAATTCACCACTATTTTATCCATTCTAAAAAAATAAGTGCAGCTTTTTCTTTCATTTTAACTTCAGGCATAACGTCAATCACAATATCTGTATTCAAGAGTGGAAACATAAGTTTTTTGAATCCATCAAAGTCCTTTCTATCTAAGTAATCAGAATGTTCATATTTTCTCTTACCAGCGCTAGATATATGAAATTTAGGAATCTTATTAACCCATGTTTTTATCAAATCATGCAAATCAAACTCAGAAGGATTGATTAAATGATGATAATAATCGAATACAACAGGTAAACCGGTAAATTTTGATATTTGTAAAACATCATTAACTGAAAATGATTTATCGTCATTTTCTATGGCTATTCGCCTTTTCAAAGATACATTCTTTTCAAGATTTTTTATAAATCTCTCAATTGATTGTTGTTTATCTTGATATTTACCACCAATATGAATTATAATAATGGAGTTTTGATCGGCTTCCAGAGAGTCCAAAATAAATGAATGATACTCTATTTCTCTTACTGATTCACTAACCACCTTTGGATCAGGAGAATTCAATACCACAAACTGTCCAGGATGCATAGTCAATCTCACATTGTACTTTGTTATATTTTTTCTTTCAGATTTAAGTATATCTTCTATTTCATATCTCCATTCATCTTTGAAATCTTTGTGAGAAAAAAAGGGGACAAAATTACTACCAATCCTGAAAACTTCAAATCCATTATTTTTACAAAACTCAAGAATTAACTTCAGATCATTTAAATTTCTTAGAAATGTTTCAATAACTCTTTTATGTGATAAATTTTGAAACTTTATTTTTCTATTTGTAGTTAGTCCATTATCCCAAGTAGAACAGAAAAAACCAGTTCTGATTATCATTGTTCATTACTTTATATTTAAATAATATATTTAAATAATTGATTATAAAAATCCTCCAATTTCAAAAGGTAAGTACTGAAAATTATATAACAATAATAAAAAACCATCAAAACTACAGAATATTTAGGAGGTTCTAATTATGGAAAACTATAGATTGAGACATATGGAGGAATTGAAAAAAAATGGCATAAATCCTTTTGGTTATCCCCTGAAAAAAAGACCAAACATAACAGTAGATGATCTGAAAAAAAAATACAAAAACGAACAAGAACTACCAAATCAAACATTTATCACAGGTGGGAGAATACTGAACACAAGACATCATGGGAAAAGCATATTCGCAGATCTTTTAGGGCAAGAAGAAAAAATACAAATATATCTTAAAAAAGACGAATTAGATCAAAAATTTGATATATTTAAAGATAATATAGACAACGGAGATTGGATAATGGTTGAAGGGTTTCTATTTAGAACAAAAACTGGAGAAATAACTATACATATAAAAGATTATGATTTTCTATCTAAATGTCTATTGGAACTACCAGAAAAGTGGCACGGGCTTAAAAACCCAGAAATAAGGTATAGGCAGAGGTATCTGGACCTGTTTGTTAATCCTCAGGTCAAAAAAAACTTCGTAATCAGAAACAAGATAATAAAATTTTTAAGAAACTACCTAGACAATTTAGGATTCATAGAGGTAGAAACACCAATGTTAAACATAATACCCACAGGGGCTCTTGCTAAACCGTTTAAAACATTTCATAATGCACTTGGAACAGAAATGTTTCTCAGAATAGCACCAGAATTGTACTTAAAGAGATTGATTGTAGGTAACTTTGAAAAAGTCTATGAGTTGGGGAAAGTATTTAGAAATGAGGGGATATCAACCAAACATAATCCCGAGTTTACAATACTGGAACTCTACCAAGCATTTGCAGACTTATCGGACATGATAAATCTAACAGAAAATCTTATATCAGATCTCGTATTCCATATACATCAAACCAAACAGATAGATTATCAGGGTAAAAATATTGATTTTAGTACTCCTTTCAGAAAAATATCATTTCCAGAGGAGCTATATAAAAAAGGTGTGGATATAGAAAAACTTAGACAAGATAAAAACTATTTAGAAAAAGTAGCTAAAGATTTAAATATTGCAAACAAAGCTTTAAGTCATGTAATAGATAAATCTTTTGACGAACTAGTCAAACCCGATCTTATCAATCCAACATTTGTTATTGACTACCCTGTGGAAATATCCCCGTTGGCAATATCCAAATCCGATAATCCAATGTATGTAGAAAGGTTTGAACTTTTTGTTGCAAATTTTGAAATAGCTAATGCTTTCAGTGAGCTCAATGATCCATTTGAACAAGAATCACGTTTTACTCAACAAAAAGAACTAAAAGAAACTGGTGAGGAAGAAGCACATGAATATGACGAAGATTATATAAACGCTTTAAAATATGGTTTACCACCCACAGGAGGTCTCGGGTTTGGTATAGATAGAATAGTAATGATACTAACAAATCAAAACTCAATAAGGGAAATAATTCTATTCCCTGCTATGTTACCTAAAGAAGAATGATAAAAAAACCACAAAAGTTTGTTCTCAGAATAGTAACAGGTTTGCTACTGGGTTCTCTTTTCATTTTCTCAGTCTTTGAAAACAAGCTTATTTTTTATACAATGGTCATATTTTTCCAGATTATATCAATTTGGGAACTGAAAAAAATGTTTCCCAACAGTATAGATACATTTTTTTGGTTATTTTTGGTAATATGGATGGATAGTATTATACTACTAGATTTACATAGTTATAATCTTATATCAAATCTATCATATTTTAATAAGAGTATACTGGTTCCGTTTTCATCTATTTCAATAGTGATTTTATTAATATTTATTTTGAAAAACATATTAAATAGTAAAAATATTGTAAATGACATAGTTTTCAAAAACACAATTACTGAATTTTTTTTATTTTTTTACTTCATAGTATCATTATCTTTGTCATTCGTGTTGTTTGAGATAAAAAAAGGTTTATTTTTTTTATTAGTTGTAGTTACAAATTATTCACATGATATTTTTGCTTATTTCAGTGGCAAAATTTTTGGGAAAACTCCATTCTTTAACAACATAAGCCCGTCAAAAACTCTAGAAGGGTATATTGGAGGATCTTTGCTGAGCTTCCTGATCGGCTTGTTCATCGCAGAAAAATTGCAATTATTTGAACTGGGAATGGTAAAAATAGTGGTTATAATATTTTTAATATCGTTTTTCTGTGCCTTTGGTGATTTATTTGAATCATTAGCTAAAAGAGTGGCAAATGTCAAAGAATCTGGAAGTATCATACTTGGACATGGAGGGGTTTTAGATAGACTTGATAGTTTGATATTTTCAATTTTCATATCCTCCAGTATTTATTTCTTAATATGAAAAACAAATAAAAGGATTTAAATATTTTACGTTTAATTCTATATATGAATAAATTGAAATTTAATGTTTTTACTCTGACATATTAAATAAGGAAGGAGATAAAGAAAATTATGAAAAAGGTAAATAATTTTACATGGTTAATTGGAGGTCCACAAGGAAGTGGAGTGGATTCCTCTGCTAACACTTTTGCTAAAACCTGTGCCTCAATAGGATTGTATATTTTTGGTAAAAGAGAATACCATTCAAATATTAAAGGTGCGCACAGTTATTACCCAATAACAGTTTCTGATAAACCCGTAAGATCTCATACAGATAGTATAGACATACTTGCAACATTTGAAAAAGAAACCTTAAGTTTACACAAAGAAAATGTTGTTGAAAATGGTATAATAATATTCGATAAGGATTATAACGTGGATTTAAATCCTAATAAGTACACCTTAGTTCCGTTACCGTTCAATGATATAATAAAGGAAGCTGCTGTTAAATTTCAGAGGGAGAAAGACTATTCAAAACTACAGATAATGAGAAATGTTATAACGGTTGCAGCATCACTATCAATTTTAAACCTGGATGTAGAGTATCTCATAAAAACCTTGGAATCAGTATTCATAGGTAGAAGATCAAAATTACTGGAAATAAACATTTTTGCTGCCAATTTGACATATGAGTATATAAAATCAAATTCTTTTAATAAGAAATCCATTTATGAGCTTAGACCAACAGAAAATAATGAAAACTTGGTATTAACTTCTGGAACGACGGCAACAGCAATTGGCAAAATAGCTGGAGGATGTAGATTTCAAACTTACTATCCAATAACTCCTGCAAGTGATGAAAGCGAATACTTGGAAGCACATCCAGAATACGGTGTAGTTGTTGTTCAAACTGAGGATGAGATAGCTGCAATCTGTATGGCTATAGGAGCCTCATTGGCAGGGGTAAGAGCATCAACCTCCACATCAGGACCTGGATTCAGTCTAATGGCAGAAGCTCAAGGATGGGCCGGAATCAATGAAGTTCCCGTTGTTATCTTCAACTATCAAAGAGGAGGTCCATCAACAGGGTTACCAACAAGACATGAACAGGGTGATCTGGAATTTGCACTCTACGCAGGACACTCCGAATTTCCAAGAATAGTTTTGAGCCCAGGAGACATAGAAGAAAGCTTTTATTTAGCTATAGAATCTTTCAATCTAGCAGAAAAATATCAGTTACCAGTTATATTCCTATCAGATAAGGCAATCGCAAATAGTATTCAAACAGTCAAATCTTTTAATCTATCAAACGTCAAAATAGAAAGAGGTAAAATGTTGTCAGACCAAGATTTGTTAACTCTATTAGAAAAAGAAGGTAGATACAAAAGATTCAAAATAACAGAAGACGGCATATCTCCAAGAATAAGTTTAGGACAGGGAATATTCTGGAATACAGGAGATGAACATGACGAGTTTGGACATATATGCGAAGAATCAAATAATAGGACAATAATGTTCGATAAGAGAATGAGAAAAATGAATACGATAATAAAGGAATTGGATGTTTCATTGAAGTACAGAATGTATGGTCCAGAAAATGCTGATTATACTCTCATAGGGTGGGGCTCAGTAAAAGGTCCAATATTAGATACCTTGGAAGAATTAAATAAGTACTATAAGGTTAATTTCTTACAAATAATATTACTTAAGCCATTTCCTAGCGAAGAAATACTGTCACTTATTAAAAATTCAAAAATGTTAATAGGAATAGAAATGAATTATTCAGGACAGTTATGTAACTTAATTAGAAAAGAAACAGGAATAAAGATAAACAAGAGAATACTCAAATGGAATGGAAGATCATTCTCAAGAGAAGAGATATTCAAAGGTGTAATAGATGCAATAAATTTGGATCAAGAAAAGATTATATGTAAATCTGGTATATAGAAAGGTAGGTGTAGTTAATGGCTTATAAAATAAGTGATCTAAAGACAGATTATCAGAGTGATTGGTGTCCAGGATGTGGAGATTTTGGAATACTCAATGCTATAATGTCAGCTTTGGTAGATCTACAGTTAGATTTAAATAAGGTAGTTCTAGTATCTGGCATAGGCTGCTCTGGAAAAACCCCTCATTACATAAATACTTCAGGTATACATACTCTCCATGGCAGAGACATACCTTTTGCCAGTGGTATCAAATTAGCAAACCCAGAGCTTACAGTTATAGTTACCGGAGGAGATGGTAACACCTATGGAATAGGAGCGGGTCATTTTCTCAATGCAGGTAGGAGAAACATAGACATAACCTGCTTAGTATTCAATAATGGAGTATACGGTTTAACTAAAGGACAAGCTTCACCAACACTGAAACTTGGTATGAAAACTAAATCACTTCCATTGCCCAACATTAATGAAGCTATTAACCCACTGGTTGTAGCAATATCCTGTGGGTATACTTTCGTTGCAAGATCATATGCTTATGATGTCAAACATCTAAAAGAAATCATAAAACAAGCAATACTACACAAAGGGTTAAGTTTAGTGGATATTTTGCAACCTTGTCCAAGCTATAATGATATTCATACAAAAGAATATTTTGAAGAAGTGGTAAATAATTCCAAAAGAATATATAAATTAGAAGAAACAGGGTATGATGGAGAAGTAAAAGATCCTAACAATAATGAAGAAATTCAGCAAAAATTACTACAAGCAATAGCAAAATCTCAAGAGTGGGGTGAAAAAATACCAATTGGTGTCTTTTATAAAATAAATTTACCAACATTAACTGACAGACTCAAGGAAAGGTACAAAAAAGATATAAATCCATCCAAGGATAACATAGAACAAAATGGAAAACCAACAACAGATATATCAAAACTAATAGAAGAAATAGAAGTCAAAAGATATATAAGGGGGTAAATACATGAGAATAAATACTGAAAATATAAGCAGAACAGAATACATAATTCTCAGATCTCTTTCTGAGTCCCCAAAAACTTATTGGGATCTTTTGTTAGAATCATTCGATACAGCAGCAAATACGATAAACTCAATAAAAAATCTATTGAATAATAACACAATATTATACAAAAACAATTATTTTTATTTATCGGAAGAAAATAAAGAGATATTTAAAAATATTCTAAAAATAGAATACAAAGATGTAAAATGCAAAGGTTGTAATGGAAAAGGGTTTATTAACGCATTCAATGGTATCTCAAAAGAATTTGGAGAAATAATAAAAGATAGACCCAAGGCAATACCTGAGTTCGATCAAGGCGTGGTAAACATTGATACCGTTATAAGCAGAATAACATTCATGTACTATAAAGGAGATCTAGAAAACAGAGATATAGTTTTAATTGGCGATGACGATTTAACTTCAATAGCTTTATCTCTTACAAATTTACCAAACAAAGTAATCGTTTTAGAAGCTGATAAAAGATTAGTAGATTATATAAATGATAAAAGCAGAAAATTAGGGCTTGACAATCTCAAAGCAATATCTTATAATGTTGAGTGGAAAGTGGATAATAGTTTGAGAAATTCTTTTGACGTTTTCTTGACAGATCCCGTGGAAACTGTTCAAGGAATAAGCCTATTTATTTCAAGGGGATGTTCCATGTTAAAATCCCAGGGAGTACTATATTTTGGTCTAACACATATAGAAGCTTCATATAAAAAATGGTATAAAATACATAAAAATCTCTATGAAATGAATTTTGTCATTACTGATATTCTTGATAAGTTTCAACTGTATGAACTAAATCCGGATGATATAGTTTCCAAAGGATATAGAGTGTTCACTGAAATCGGTCTAGAGCTACCTAAACCAGAGAAACCCTGGTATAATTCCGCTTTCCATAGATTGGAACTAATCGATAAACCAAATCCATTATTTGATCCCGATAAGGAGTACAGATTAGAAAGGGATTTATATTATGATGACGAAGCTTATGTCACTCTATACTGAGAAAAAGTTAAATATAATATTAGTGGAAAAATACAGCCAAAGTGGATACTTGAATATGAAAATAGATGAATTTCTTTTTGAAAACTTTGAAAAATTGGCAATCAATCCTTATAATTCCATAATATTTAGATTCTATAATTTCGCAAACCATACTATTACTCTAGGTTATTCACAGAATACTGTGGATGAAAATATAAGAGAAGAATATAAAAAATGGTCATTTGTTAAGAGAATAACAGGAGGAAGAGCAGTATTTCATTATCCAAAAAAAGACTTAACATTATGTTTAATATCATCCATTCAAACATTTGAAAAGCTAAATATAAATATCCACAAAAACAAAATAAGAAATATACATTTATTCATAAACAATTGCTTATGGGACTCAGTATATCCTCTCTTGAAAAATAATAAAAGCAAAGATATAAAAAATGTTCAGAATAAATATGTAAAGTTTGATTGTTTTCAAAACATTCATGATTTCGAAAAAGTCTATAACAATAAAAAAGTCATAGGAACAGCAATAAAAATTTCAGATCAAAAATTCATAGTCCAAGCGAATATAAAATTACAGTACATGTTTGAAAGGATAAGTAAAGACATAATCAACCAAATAGAAAACAATTTTCTGCGTAAACTAATAGAAACTGAAAATAGTCATTTTTATGATTCAAAAGAGTTCTATCCTCTGAAACTTTTCGATTTATTCAAATTAATATCAAGATAATCTTTATTTCTATGAATATAAGTAAAGTGTTAATATTTTATAATTCAATAAATGTTGATTTTTTTGTTATCAAATCTTTTTATGAAAAAATCAAGAAAGATTGTTCCTGTTTTAAACCAATAGATATAACAAACAAGAGAGAAATATCAATTTTTAGGAGTAATATAAAAAAAGTTGATATAGAGGATGATATTTTGGTTATAAACTTTGGTGGCGATGGTAGTCTATTTTCTTCATTATCACTTACAGCAGAATCATTAGAAAAAAATAACATATACACAATTTCATTCAATTTTGGAAACAAAGGATTTTATTGTTTTTACTCTAAAGAAACACTAATGAATTTCTTAAAAGGGGAACTAAATTTATTAGAAGCATCAATTTTAGCTTACGAAAATCAAGAATTTGTAGAAGGATATTTTTGGAAAGTAAACAATCAACACTACTTCATAGGAGATGCAGTTATAAAACCCTATATACACTACAAAACTATAAAACTTGAATATCATATAGATAAAAAAAACATAGAGGAGATATGCGATGGTATAATAATTTTTACAACATTTGGTTCCACAGGATATTTTTTATCAATAAATGGGATTTACATTGATACAGGGTTCAGCGACTTGATAGGAGTTTCTTTTATAGCTCCACATTCACTAAAACACAGAGCTCAGCTATTCAAAAATAAAGAAATAGTAGTATTAAATAAAGATAGGAAAAATGCCATTTTATTAACTGATGGACAAGATAAATTGATTATTGAACCTCAAGAATCTATTATTATAAACAAATCTGAAAAAAAATTCACTCTGATTGGTAATAAGAACATATTCACTCGATGGATAGAAAACTTCTATGAAAAATAAAATAGAAAAAAAAATAACAGACTTAAAAGAGTTAAAAATAATTCCATTAAATACAACAGTTCCATTTGTAGACATTATTTTAAATAATGATGTCCTGATTTTAAATTATTCTTCACCAAATATCAGAATGCTTTTTAAATTTATAGAACATTTCATATCGGAAAAAAAATATGAATTACTAAATGAAAGTTTAACTATAATTTGTATAATTCCACACAAAGTCAAATATTATGACGAATATCTAATAGATAATTTGCCATTTCCAATATACCAAACTACTGATACTTTCTATTTGGAAATATCAAAAAATACATTAGTAACAAATGTAAATAATTCATTAGAAATACAAACTTCAAGTAACTATGATTTAGCATATTTATTTATTAGCAAAAATAAGATCGATTTTTCATTACAAAATGAAATAAATGTAGAAAAAGAATATTTAAAAGTCACAGAAAAATTGAACTATAAAATAATACCAATAAACTACTCCGAAAGAATAAAAGATATAAAAATGGAGAGCTTTAGAAATAGTAACATATTATGTATTTTAAAAAATGTAAATTTATATTCAGTTGTTAATCTATATTCTATTGGTACCAACTACAAATTGGTAACTCTCAAATCTATAAAAAATCTTACATTCATAAAATCCATTGGTCTACTGACACTGGATCACAATAATATATTAATATTTCTACTGACAATTGAAAACACAATAATTATTCAAAAATACAATATTGATAATGATAGACTTGAATATTTGGAAGAATTGAAATTATGGAATTACTATGAAAAACTAAAAAGCTTAGATTTGAAGAAGATGAACATAAATAATGAAAACATTATTCTGTGGGATCATAATACAATATATGTTTTTAAACACAACATTACAGCTAATGTATTAACGGGTAAAAAAACGGAAATTTCATTTTACAATGTCAGTGGTCAGAAATCAAAACAAACTCATGTACCCACAGATGGAGTATGGAAACAAACAATATGGGGAAATATTAATAACACTCACTTAAATAATGATGATTTATATGTAGCAGATACAGAATATTCGCAATTAAGAAAATTAGATTTAAGAAGTGGTGCAAGCAAATCAATCAACTTTAAATCTCCAGATAAAGAGCGAGAAAAACTTAAAGGAAAGATATCTTCAATTTACACTACATTTAATAAAACATTTTTTATTGATTTAGATTTTAAAAAAATAAGATATATAGACAATAATTCGAAAAATTCAGTAATAAAGACGGTATTTTATGACGAAAATATCAATCTTTTTTCCCAGTTATTCTTCATCGAATCTCTGAATTCAATAGTATATAATACAGATAAACATGTAATATTTATTGATTTATACAGAATGGAAACAAGGAGGGAGATATGTTAATAAAGGAAAAGATAGATGAGAATTTATTGGATTACTTTTTTAAAGCCTGTTGCTATATAGCAGTTGGTATGATATATTTGAAAGATAATCCTTTATTAAAAGAACCATTAAAATTTGAACATATAAAGGATAGACTTTTGGGTCATTGGGGTGCAAGCCCAACCATAAGCTTCGTTTATACACATACAAACAGAATAGTAAAAGAGTATGATATCGAGTGTATGATAGTAGTAGGACCTGGTCATGGAGCTCCGGGGTACATCGCTCCACTATACTTAGAAGGAACTTTATCAAAATATTACCCAAATTTTAGTCAGGATGAAGAAGGCTTAAAATCTCTTTTCAGAGCGTTTTCTTTTCCTGGGGGTTTGGGTAGCCATTGTACTCCCGAGTTACCGGGAACAATTCAGGAAGGAGGAGAATTGGGATATACTTTGTCACACTCATTTGGAGCAGTTTTTGATAACCCGAATCTGATAGTTATATCAATTATAGGAGATGGAGAGGCTGAAACTGGTCCATTATCAGCTTCATGGCATTCAAACAAATTTATTAATCCCGTAACGGATGGAGTTGTGATCCCAATCCTTTCACTAAACGGATATAAAATAAATAATCCGACCATATTATCTCGTATAGAAAATAAAGAGCTCATGGATCTATTTAAAGGATATGGTTATGACCCAATAATAGTAGAATATAATGAAAATATACATCAACATATGTCACAGGCAATGGATTTTTGCATTGAAAAGATAAAGAATTTATGGGAAGAAGCAAGAAGCAAAAACAAACCATTTTATGTGAAACTACCAATGATAATACTCAAGGTTCCAAAAGGATGGACCGCACCTAAAAAATTTAAGAATCATTTTATTGAAGGATATTGGAGATCACACCAGGTTCCGTTACAAAACTGTAAAACTAGTGAAGAAGAATTAAAAATGTTAGAAGAATGGTTAAAAAGCTACGAACCAGAAAACATATTTGATTCGTCGGGTAAGCTAAAAGACACAATAAAAAAGGTGATACCAGATAAAAAAATAGGAGAGAATATATATTCTAATGGAGGAAAGATAAGAAAACCACTCAAACTACCGGAAATAAAAAAATATGGTATAGATTTAGAAAAACCATGTAAAACAAATGTATCAAATACTCAGAACTTAGGTGTATATCTAGCCGATATAATAAGAGAAAACAGGGACAATTTCAGAGTATTTGGACCAGATGAAACTGCTTCTAACAGATTATCTAAAGTTTTTGAATTTGGAAAAACATGGATGTTACAGAAATTACAGGAGGATGAAGACGAAGGATATTTAGAATCTTTTGGTAGAACGATGGAAATTCTATCTGAACATACAATCGAAGGTTGGTTAGAGGGCTACCTACTTACAGGAAGACATGGAATTCTTAATACATATGAGGGTTTTGCTCCTATAATTTCTTCGATGGTAAACCAATTTGGAAAATGGTTAGATATTTCTTTAGATGTTCCATGGAGAGAACCTATAAGTTCATTGAACATTTTGTTAACTTCTGTAGTATGGAGACAGGATCATAACGGTTTTACCCATCAAGATCCAGGGTTTATAAATTCCATAGTTGATAAATGGCCTGAGATAGTTAGAGTATATTTCCCTTGCGACTCCAATACACTGATTGCTTGCATTCATTCGTGTTTGCAGACAACAAATAGAATAAACATTATTATTTGTGACAAACAAGTTCATCCACAGTATTTAACGATAGATCAAGCTTTCAACCATTTCATCAAGGGTATAGGAATTTTTGATTTTTTAAGTGATGAAAAAGAGCCAGACGTAATACTAGCAAGTTGTGGAGATATACCAACCAAAGAAAATGTATTTGCAAGAAGCATACTGAAACAACTTTTCCCTGAGATTAACATAAGATTTATTAACATATCCAATCTTTTCAGATTAGCTCCAGAAAATGAGCATCCTGATGGATTGAAAGATGATATTTTTGATATGTACTTTACAGAAGATAAACCAATAATATTCAATTTTCACGGTTATCCTTGGCTAATACATAGATTAACTTATAGAAGGAAAAATCATAAAAACCTACACGTAAGAGGATACAGAGAAAATAGGAAAACTGGGATAGATGCTTTTCATCTGGTCCCATTTTTAAAAGGAAGAGGAGGAATAACCACTCCCCTACAATTGGCAATAATAAATCAAGTAGATAGATTTAGTATAGCCATAGATGCTATAAAGAGGATAGAAAAATTGAAATTGAAAGGAGCAAAATATGTAGACTTACTTAAAAATAAACAGATAGAGGCTTTAAAATTTGCATACGAAAACGGGGTAGACAATCCTGATTATGAGGACATTTTTGATTTTAAATTATGGTAGTTCCTCAATCAAAATAGCACTCTACACAGAAAATCTATACTTAATAGAAAAATACAATATAAAGGACATAAATCAAGAAAATTTCGAGGAACACCTCAAATACATTACAAACGTCCTTAAGAAAGATGTAGATATTTTCATTCACAGGGTGGTGCATGGAATGGATT
>JANXBF010000011.1 GCA_025057615.1 Candidatus Calescibacterium sp.
AATATTTTTAGATTTTTCTTTACTATTATAGTAGTTTTTAATATACGACAGTTTTTTAAACAAATCTTGGTAGTAATCAAATTTGGCTTTCAAATTTTCATCAAAAACTATAGAAGACTTCTTGGGAATAGTAAATAGCTTTATCAATGAAAAAATGTCAGATGGACGATTATTGAACGGTGTGGCTGACAAAAGAATAACAACTTTACCTCTACAAATTTCCCGCAAATAATGGTAGCTTTCCGTATCTTCATTTCTAAACCTATGAGCCTCATCAACAATGATAATCCCAATATCAGGGTTATTTTTAACAAATTCCAGAGCTTCTGGTAACTTACCCAAGCTTCTAACTTCCCAATCCCAAATCTCAAAATCAGACAGATATTTCCTCCATCCAGAAGTTTTATTTTCATCCCCCATAAGATGAGGTGGACAGATAACCATCCCCCGCTTACCCAGCAACTTGGCAACCATACAAGCAACAACAGTCTTTCCCAACCCCACAACATCAGCAATCAAAACCCCATTATGTAAATGACAATTCACCACAGCCTGCTTAACAGCATCCAATTGATAATCATACACCTTATAACCCTTTCTTTCTAATAAATAAATAATATCTCTACCTAATTCAATACTTTCAAAAGAATCTACATAACTTTTCAAAACATAAGCATAAGCTTCAAAGGGAGAAATCTTCCTAAAAAATGTCTCATTTTCTATGACTTTTACTATCTTGTTTACATCCTCTGGACCAATTTCCACAGAATCCCTCCACAATCTGTCAAAATACTCTTCAGCTTCGGAAAAACCATAATCCTTAACCTCTACATTGAACTCATCCTGTGACTCTAAACCAGCCCTTGTTAAATTACTACTACCAGTAATAAATAAATTAGGAATAACCTTAGAAATCGAGTCGTCCATCTTGAATAAGTATAACTTTGCATGATTTGGATTCTTAGTCTTCCTTATAACTATCTTTCTTTCTTTTAACAAATTGACAAAAAAATCAATCTGATCATATAAATCTTTTCTGTCCATATCTTTATGGGTAAAAGCAATTCTTAATGAATTAAATAAATCCTCTTTGATTTTATCAATTGAAAGTCTATGAGTTGAATCTTGCTTCTTGGAAATTTCATATATTCCATGTATTCCTCTATCAATGCTTAGACCAACAAGAATTTGTATATGTTCTTCCTGAAGTTTATCACTAATCTGAAAAAGTGAACGATATAACTCAGAGATACCTGAAAAATAGAAAAAACCTACGAGGAACTTCATCTTCTTACTGTTAGATACCAAGATTTCTATTCTCTCTTTCATTGAAACTTTTCCACTATTGGTAATAAAATTACCCATATATTTCCTCCCTTAACACCATACTACCCAATTGTATAACAACTTCAAATATTATATTAACATTAAATAAATTATTATTTTCTAAAACCTTTCCAACCTTCAGAAAATAATAATTTTGATAAAATTATTCTAATTATGAGGAGGATTTTTATAATTGACACATAAAATACTAATTAAAGTTTGGCAAAGCTAACCTTATTTAACATTTAATATCAATTTATTAAAGGAGGTACGAAAAATATGATACAAGGATACGACTATGGGAAAGTGGAAACCGCACCATACACACTAGAAGACCTGGAACTTCTAAAGAAAACTCTACTATTCACTGAAGAAGATGTCAAATATCTAAAAATTGCAGGAGAGGTCCTAAAAGATCAAATAGAAGATATACTAAACCTCTGGTATAACTACGTTGGCTCAAATCCACACCTTCTACACTACTTCACTGATAAAAATACTGGTCAACCAATAGGAGAATACTTAGAAAAAGTTAGAAAAAGGTTTGGACAATGGATAATAGATTTAACAAATGCAGAATACGATCAAAACTGGCTTAACTATCAATACGAAATAGCCATACGACACCACAAAAAAAAGAAGAATCATACAGACAATGTTAACTCAGTAGAACACATACCTCTAAGATATATGATAGCTTTCATATTCCCTATAACGTTCACTATAAAACAATTCCTAGCTAAAAAATCACATACTTATGAAGAAATAGAGAAAATGTACAATGCTTGGTTTAAAGCAATAGTCCTAACAATCACATTGTGGAGCTACCCATATACCAATAAAGATGAATGGTAAGATAAAAAATCCAGAAATAAAAAACCAAAAATATAGTTAAGAATTATTTTAAAATTTATTAAAAATTCCATAAAAATAAAAACAGAGGGGAATAAAACCCCTCTGTTCAAAGTAGGTTTTATCACAAACCTTACAATTAATCCTCTATTTTATAGTTTTGCTGTTGATTTTCTGTTGAAGTTGTCTGTCCTGTAGAAGCTGAGGCACCTGCAGGAGCGTAAGCAGCCTGTGTAAACTTAGATAGAGCCATTTGCAACTTATCATACTGTCTATTTATTGCTATTACATCTTCAGCATTCATAACTTTCTTTGATTCTTCAATTTCTTTTTCAAGCTCGGATTTCAAGTTAGCATCAGCGTTTGGATACTCTCTCAAAGATTTTTCAGAAAGATAAATAATATGATCCAATCTATTTCTTGCTTCCACTAATTCTTTATATTTTCTATCTTGTTCAGCATATTGCTGAGCATCTCTGATCATTCTATCTATGTCTTCTTTTGAAAGCTTAGTAGCACCAGTAATAGTTATTTTTTGTGATTTTCCAGTTGCTTTATCCTTTGCAGTAACATTTAAAATACCATTTGCATCTATTTCAAAAGTAACTTCTATTTGAGGAACACCTCTTGGAGCAGGTGGAATATCAGATAAAATAAATCTACCCAAGGATATATTATCGCGAGCCATGGTTCTTTCTCCTTGGAGAACATGTACCTCAACAGTTGTTTGAAAATCTGCTGGAGTAGTGAATATCTCTGATTTTTGGGTCGGTATCGGAGTGTTCCTTGGTATCAACGGATGCATCATTCCACCCATTACCTCTACACCCAAAGATAAAGGAGTTATGTCAACTAAAACTATATCTTTTGTTTCCCCTTTGATTATTGAAGCCTGTATGGCAGCACCAATTGCAACAGCTTCATCTGGGTTTATATCTTTTGCAGGTTCTTTACCAAAAAATCTTCTGACAAACTCTTGAACCATCGGCATACGAGTTGAACCACCAACAAGAAGCACCCTGTCTATTTTATCAGGGGTCATTTTCAAATCATCCAAAACTCTTCTACATGGATCTTCCAATCTCTTCATTAGATCTTTTGACATTTCTTCAAATCTTGATCTGGTTAATTTCAATTGAATATGTTTTGGACCTTTTTCATCAGCATAAATATATGGTAAATTGATTTCGGTTTCAAGTTTAATAGACAGCTCTTTTTTTGCATTTTCTGCAGCTTCCCTAATTCTTTGCATTGAGGATTTTTCATTGCGTAAATCTATTCCATGCTCTTTTTTGAACTCCTCTAAAATCCATTCTATTATTTTGTGGTCCCAATCATCTCCACCCAGGTGATTGTCTCCAGAAGTGGCTTTTACTTGGAATACTCCCTGTCCAATTTCCAGAACTGATACGTCAAATGTTCCACCACCTAAGTCAAACACTAAGACAGTCAAAATTTGATCTTGCTTATCCAGTCCATAGGCTAAAGCTGCTGCAGTTGGCTCATTAATTATTCTCAGCACATTCAAGCCTGCTATAACACCAGCATTTTTAGTAGCCTCTCTCTGAGGATTATTAAAATAAGCTGGAACTGTGATAACTGCATCCTGTATTGGTTCACCTAAGTAAGCTTCTGCATCTCTCTTCAATTTTTGCAATATAAAAGCAGAGATCTGCTCAGGAGTATATTCCTTTGACTCTATTTTCACTTTATGATCTGAACCCATCTTTCTCTTTATGGATATAACCGTATTTTCTGGATTAAGTATTGCCTGCCTTTTTGCATGTTCTCCTACTATTATTTCGTTTCCTTTGAAAGCAACAACCGATGGAGTCAATCTGGATCCCTCTGCATTTGGTATAACCACCACATTTCCAGAACTATCTTTGTAAGATATTACTGAGTTGGTAGTTCCCAAATCTATACCTACTGCTTTTGGCATATTTTCATCACCTCCAATTTTTATTTATACAATTTTTAAAAAAATCCTTCTTTTATTTATAAATTTTTTCTTTAAAACTATTTATAAAAAAAATTAACAACTTGATTTTAACTTTTTTATAATTTTATTTTTATGTTTTTTTTCTAAAAACTAGTAATAAATATTTCACATCTTGTTTGACAATGAAATAAAAATAACCGTCCCTATATCTAATATCAACACCTTTTTTACTACAATATCTCTCATTTATATAAAAATCTTTTAATTCATCATTTTTTATCCTCAAAGTTATTCCCTTCAAAGATACGGGATTAAAAAGTTTTATAATAAACCTTTCACTCAAGTTTTTCAAATCATATTTTGTTTGTAAAAATCTGAGGAAAAACTCAGTATACTCCTTCATTGTCTGAGTTTGAAGAACAGATCTGGAGATTAAATTATCCATATAGTCAATAAAATAATAATACTCCTTAGGATAAACAAGAACATCATAAGGATGGGTATAGTACAGTCTGACAGTATCATTTTGTATCACATAATCAACAAGATACTTTAGAAAATTTTTTACCTCCAAATCAGGTATTCCCTTTTTTCCCATCTCACCAAGGGAAACTATGGTCTTATACGGCATAACTGGAAAAGCTAATACCTTATTAGAAACCATTACATTTTCATAAAACGTCAGATTTGGTTGACTACCTAAGTCTCCAACATAATAGTAACAAATCATATCAAACTCCTCCAATATCCTCGTATTAACAGGCTGAGGGTAAACTCCATTAGGAGCAGAATATTCTACAATATTATAACCAACTATATCTTTCAAACATTTATTATTCTTTTTTATATACTCCTTTATGAAATTTTTTAAATCAATTTTATCAGATTCGTATAGTATAGTATTTGAAAAGTAATTGTGTGCCCATCCACCATGAGAACCTATCTCTCCATATCTAGATAATATTTTAACATACTTTCTACCCTTTCCGCAGGCATCAAAACCTAACTTATCACCTTCCTTATCTCTATAATCACCAGCAGTTATATGAAATGAAGATTTCATTTTATCCCTAAAATAATTATTGTTATACATGAATTCTATTGCTTTCCAATCCGAATTTGCATCAACATGATAGTTAAGTATGATAGTAGGAACACCATTATAAAGATTCAAAATATGGTTTACTTTACAAACCCTATATAAAAAAGTTTTTAAATTAATCCTTAAAATTAAATCATCAGAATTTGCTTTTAGATAACCCAATGGAGTGTTAACATAATAAATAGTACCATTATAATATTTCTTTAGAACAATAAAAGGTAAACCATGAATTTTTGTCCTAGACAATTCTCTGTAATTATTATCCTTTATTTCAACATTAGAAACATAATATTTTTTTATGGGGTACTTATATCCTACTATAACACCATTGTTCAGTCTACACTCAGGGAAACCTAAAAATTTAGGATCCAAAATTTCCACTTGATCCAAAAGATATGCTTTACTACCATACTTTTCATATGTTGCATAATTTAAACCAAGAATGTCACTAAATAAAGAGAAATTTAAATACTTTCCATCTCTACTTTTTATTCCTACATCATAAGATATGAAAATATTTACTCCCCTTTTTAATAATTTTTGAATAATGAAATAAAAATCGTAAGGAATATATTGATTAACCTTATCAGGTAAAATTATTCCTTCTAGATTTTTATCGTCAAAAATAATAGACTGATTATTCAAAATATCATAAATACTTACTGTTTTAAAATTCACCCCTTCCTCCCTAAGAGATTGCTCAAAAGCTAAAAGAGAATACCCATAATTTTTATAAAGATCAGGATTATATAAGATCACAATAGGATAATAACAATTAGAAGAAAAAGAAGCTAACATCAACCATAAAAGAAAATATATACTAAGGCATAATAATAGAACCACCTTCTGAATATACATAACCATAAACCTTAACATTACCAGATATTATTATTTTTTTCTTTGCTATTACAGATTTAGTTTTTCCAATATTACCTACCAAAACACCATCTGAAAGACTGATAGTTCCCTGGCAAAAAAGATTATTCAATACCCAAACATTTCCTCTTAAATATAAATCTCTGTCAGACACTATACTACCATCTATTATTACATACTTCTCTTTTGAATCAATGATGAAATTCCCTTCCAATTTGATATTACCAGATATAACTATTTTTTTATCTTCATCTGCAATCTCATATTCTCTTTCAATGTCAGAATCATATTTAGAAATTATTTTAGGTGAGAACATCCTTTTAAAATAAACTTTTGAAAAAATGAATATCTTCTGAGAAGCAAAAATCATACCCTGAACATCTGTCTCAGAATTAATATAAATTTCTCCATCAACATGTAGAAAATTCAAAACCTTAACATTAGAATTTATATACAGATTACCAATAACTATTAGACTGTTAAAAAAACAACTACTATTTATATAGAGATCACCAAATACAACGAGTTCCTTGGAAAAAAAGTGATCACTTTTTAATTCCAAACTTCCAACATTTATCGTCACAAAATCAATTTTATTACTGCATAAACTACAACTACTTAAGTTTTTCGTAATTAGAAATTTATCTTTGCCTTTATCAAAACAGAACTCCATTTCCAAAACTAAATCCTTCTCAATCTTTTTTAAATCTTCAAAAGAATGAATACTTTTTAAATTACTTGAAAGTGTACAAAATAACAATTTAAGATAGCTAGATCCCCAAAAAGCAGGATCCCTCGAATATAAAAGATCTATATCCAAATTCTTTTCCTTTTTTCTTATCAACTCATAAACAGGTAAAATAAAAGGAATCAATAACAGAATTACAAATAACAGAATTAAAGTAACCATATCAACCTTTAAAACAGTATCCAAAATATTAAGAATTTTTTCCAGCATAATTAACTATTTTCTAAACCTCTCTGTTTTGTGCCAACTTATTTTTCTCTTATAGATCAAATCAAATAAAGCATCAATAAAACCTAAGGAAGAATAGAAAAGATTAAAAACGAAAGCAAAAAAGAAAAGAGGAAGTATCCTAATACTATAAACTCTCATATCCAAAAAAGCAGCAGCTGCAATCTGAAAAAAAGGAGCAAAATTACCATATGAATTATAAGCAAAAACAGATAAAAGAAACAAATAACTGGCAAATAAAACCATATCTCCCACAAAAAATAGGAATAATGAGCCCAAAAAACCAAGGAAAATCAAAATTGGAATTGTATAAACACAAAGAAGTAAAATACCATCAATTTTTTGCCAAATATTCAATTTTTTGGAACTTAAAACCTGCCAAAAATACCTAAAGAGAACCTGATTGTGTCCCCTTGACCATCTTCTTATCTGCTTTGCTCTTACATACCAATCCTCTGGAGATTCCTCGTAACACTCCAACCTATTTGCATATGCAACTTTATAACCATTCAAATATATTTTAAAAGTTAATTCGGTATCCTCTGCTAAAATATTAGGATCAAACTTACCTAAACTTATAAACAAATCTTTCCTAAACGCACCAACTGTTCCACCATACTGAGGTATTAGATTTAGGTTATACCTAGCTTGCTGATCAACCTGATAACCACCCGACCTTTCCAAATCAAGTATCATGGTTAATAAATTTGTTCCATAATTTATAGGGACTACCCTACCCATCACTGCACCAACCTCGGGATCTATGAAAAATTTGACCATATCCTTAATCTGACCCCTGGGAACAATATAATCAGCATCATAAACAATAATTATTTGACCTTTTGCAAAATCAACAGCCTCATTAAGAGCATTCTGTTTCCCTCTACTACCCTCATATCTGTGTAAAGGCTTAATAAAGCTATACCTAGCAGCATAATCATCCAATATGGCTTTAGTATTATCTGTAGAATGATCATTTATTGGTATTATCTCCATTTTATCTTTAGGATAATCCGAATTTATTAAAGATTTCATTATGCCATCAATGACCTTTTCTTCATTATGCATAGGAATCAAAACACTAACCATCGGTAAATCATTATCTATAATATCATGATAATACAGCTTCTGACTCCCAAACATCCTATTCAAAGTAAAAAAAATATGCCTAAAAGAATATAACGTCAAAACAATCATCAAAAATAACAGATATATCTTTACTATGTTCTTAACTAATTCAACTAAGTAAATTTCCATAAACCTATATCCTTATATATAAATTTCAAAATCAGAGATATGTACAAAGAATAGAAAGATATTACGTATATAAAATCAAGTAATGGACCAAAAGTAAAAAACAAATTCGCAAAATAAAGGTAAGAAAACTTATTAAGAATCAATAAAAAAACATAATATCTCAAATATCCAAATATCATAGAATAAATAATAATGAAAGCAGAAAAGAGAATATTAAACAATACTTGTCCAAAACTTATAGTAACTAAAGAAAACAAAAATGAATTAGCAAAAGCTATAAAAATATTAATACCAAAATGTAACAAAACATATAAAATAGAAAACTCTCTGACAGTATAAGGAAAATATTTATAGAAAAATAAAAAGTAAAACACAGAAAATAACAAAGGAATAGTAAAAAATACATACCATATAAAAAAAGGTAAAATCTTCCTTCTGTAAGAATAAAGTACTACACCCAGAACTCCAAAAAATACAAACACAAATATAAAATCATAAATATTAGGATACCTAGACTCAATAAATAAATAGTTAAAATTTATAGTATACCTTTCAAAAAAGTTGATTGAAAAATTTTCAATTTTGTAACTCTGAAAATAATTAGATAAAAATTTAATAAAAAAATCATTGAATTCTTGATAACTATAAACACCTAAATAAAAATTGAAAAACAAGAGAAACAAAAAACCCAAAATGAAAAAGAAAAAATTAAAAGAAATCCTACGAGCAAAACGATGGAAATGCACATACTTCGCGAGACTTTTCTTCATCTTATCAAACTCGACATCAAAATCAGTACTCATAAAACAATCCTACCATAAAGCCAGGTTTTCTATAGGTATCCCTTAAATCCAAGTAATTATATTCTATCATAAATCCCCTGTTACTTGATAACCACGTTCTATAACTTACTTGATAAAATTTAAAATCCTTATCAAAAATGAATGGTAAAGAATAAAAATTCGCTAAATAAGATTGATTACCATAGCTATAATTTAAATATAGCCAAGATTTTTTCTCGGCACCCAAGCCCAAACTAAACAAATCACTTGAAGGATTAGTACCCCCAGGATTTATATTGCTATTGAGCCTCTTATAAGAAAAAACACCAGATCTAAAATAGTAATTTATTCCATACGAAAAAGTAAAATCCTCATAACCATTATGGTAACTTATATATGTAGTACCCAAACTAAATACCAGATTCTTTTCTTTACCTGTCTTATAATTAAACTCATTATCTAACCTGAACTTGGGCAAATAATCACTTTTTGTCCCAAAAGAAACAGCAGAATAAGTGTAAAGATCTTTAGTCCAATCCTTATACATACCCAAACTAAATAAAGAGGACTTTTTTTCTCTATATCTATCATTGAAATAGTATTCAAAAAAATTAGTCTGATTATCATTTATCTTCTTAAAATATCTAATCCCATATGTTTTATAAGTACCATAATTGTCAATTGGATCAAAATAATCGTAATAATAAAAACATTCAAATCTACTATAAGAAAAACAAAAAGAAGAAATGAAAATCACTAACAACAAAAAATGAGACAAATTCATAAGTTATAATTAATTTTTTTCAAACATCAATATCTTTCCTCTTAATTCCCAACCCAAATCATCTTGTAAAATATCTTCAATTTCCACAGTTTCATTTTCTTTGGGATTAAGCTTAAAAAGTAGAGTAGATAGTGGATTTACAAAGGCCTCCTCTATTTTATTCCCTATTCCCCTACCTCCCATACTCAAATCTTTTGTACAATAATCAAGTAAAAACTTATAAACGTTTTCAGAAATATCTATTTTCACTTTTTTGGAATCATATATCCTCATTTTGACATTATTTATCATTTTTTCAAATATCAATTTTGCAGATTCTGGCCTAATAAAATCGAAAACTATTATGTTCTCCCCTATTCTATTCAATATCTCTGGTCTGTTTATTCTAAATTTGAAATAATCATGAATGAAATTCTTTATCTCAATTTCAACTTTATCGTATGGCATATCAGGAGAAACCCTTATAATCTTATTACCATGAACATCCATATCATATACCCCCAAATTGGAAGTAAAAATGATAATGCACTCGTTGAAATAAACAGTTTCTCCCCTACCAGAAGTCAACCTACCTTCATCCAATATTTGTAAAAAAATATCCATTATTCTTGGATGAGCTTTCTCTATCTCATCAAACAAAACAATTGAAAATGGATTCTGTTTTATTGCGTTTGTTAACTGTCCACCTGCATCATAACCCACATAACCAGGAGGGGCACCTATCAACCTTTGATCAGTGTGCTCTTTAGAATATTCAGACATATCGAATCTTATGTAACTACTCTGATTTCCGAAAACTAACTCTGTAATGGCTTTAGCTAACTCTGTTTTACCAACTCCAGTAGGTCCAGCAAAAAACATAATACCTTTAGGTTTAGAACTACTGACACCAAACTGAGAACCAGAGATATCAAAAAAAGATCTCCTTATAATTTCGCAGGCTCTCCTTATCGCTTTGTCCTGCCCCTTAACCTTCCTCTTCAATATTTCCTCAGCATTAGCTATATCATTCCAATTCAAATTTGACCATGGATTATCTTTGACACCAACTTTATACCTCCTTATAGCCTCATTTATATCAAGTATGGAAATGTTCTCCCTTTTAGCTAAGGAAACTATCCCAACTATTTCAGAACCAAACATCTTATGAGTATTATCAATAAAAAGATCTATTATTTCCTCCTTTTTCGATGAATCATCTTTTATTTTCTCATAATCGTTTATCCTGGGTAATAGAGTCTCTATTATATTCCTCCTAATTACATTATCTGGCCTTGGAATACTAATAACTTTCACCTTATGATTATCAAGAGAATACCACGCTGGTAAATCAGTCTCCTTGTCAACCAGGATAAAAACAACGTTAAATTTAGGCTGTTTCATATCATTAGATGGAGCTATCTTAGGTAAAGCATTTTGAGACAACCTGAACATTTTATACAAAAATTCATCTATATCCCTTTCTGCTATTTCTCTTAACCTACTCGCAAAATTAATAATAACTGAAACATGTAATTCATTAGTATTCACCATATTTTCTATCGCTTCATAAGCTCTGGATAGAATAGCAGGCACGAAACCGTCCTTATTCGGATTATCCTTGACAAACTTCTTGAAATTATCCATACTCCCCTTAATAAGTTTGAAACCAAAAATGGGCTCAAATGAAACAATCATATCATATCTCTCATATTCAGTAAAAAGAATACCTATGAAATCTATTAACTTTACTATAAGAACTTCCTTATCTTGTAAAGTTTCATTCTCATTATTAATCTGATTAGATAAATGATTACCAGACAAATCATTATTATTTGTGATATTAGATGTATTATTCAAAAAACTTTTGTAATTTACTTCTATTGGATAAATATCATAAATATTCCCCTCAAGTATGAACTGGGATTTAATAGAGCTGAACCTCAATATTTCCTTTGCCCATTTGGAAAGCTCAAACATAACATAATCCTCCTTTATGCTTTCGCCAAAACCATACAATTAATCAAAATATTTTTATTTAAAGTTCTAATCATTCTACAAACTTCATTCAAACTTGAACCCGTTGTACATATATCATCAAAAACAACGACTTTTTTAACATTTGCTAAATTGATTCCATTTTTCAGAACAAATTTGTTCTTTGCATTCTCTATCCTTGATTTCTTATCTTTTATTAAATGTTGCAAAACCAAGTTTTTAGGATTAATACTGACCACCTCTTTAAAAACTATGTTAAACTGATTTGCCAAAAATAAGGTAATCAAAAAATTATTCAATTTATTATGATTGGGCACAAAAGTTATAATATCAATATCTCTCAAAATATCATCACCTACTACATCCATGATAAGCATGACAATATGATTTATCAGATCTATCCTGTTTTCAAATTTGTATAGCCTTATAAAATCATATAATTCATCATAAAGAAATAGGAAGTAGAGATTGCTAAAATGAACTTCCTTTAAACTTTTTTGAAAGACATATCCAGGTAGAACTTTTAGACTAATTCTTTTTCTTATTGTATCTAAACAAGTATAACATAGAGAATCCATTGAAAAAGAATTGCAAAAAACGCATACACTGTCAAAAAAAATAAATTTGTATGCACTTATATAAATTCTCAAAAGAGAGGTAATTAGACTCATCCCAATGAAAAATATTCCTCAGCTTGATAGGCTCCCGTTAACTCTTTCTTGTACTGCATCAGAACATCATTTATAAGACTACTTGCCCCTATTCTATAGTACTCAGGAGTCATAAAATAATCTCCCAATGTTTCATTTAAAACAACAGTATACCTTATAGCATCTTTTGAGGTTTTTATTCCTCCGGCAGGCTTTATACCAATCTTTTTACCAGTGTAATAGTAAAAATCTTTTATAGCATATAACATAACCAAAAAAGATTGTAACGTAGCTGCAGGATTAACCTTACCTGTGGAGGTTTTTATAAAGTCAGCTCCTGCAAACATTGCTAATAGACTTGCTAACCTTATGTGTTCATAAGTAGGAAGCTCACCAGTTTCAAGTATAACTTTCAAATGAGCTCCAAATTTATGACAAATCTCTTTTGCCTTATTTATTTCATCATAAACAGCCCAATATCTACCCTCTAAAAAATCTCGCCGATTAATAACCATGTCAACTTCATCTGCACCCTCTTCCAAAGCGTAAATAATTTCTCTCTGTTTTATACTCCAATCAACCTGACCACTTGGAAAATAAGTCGCGACAGTAGCAACTTTAACATTATTTTCACCAATACGCATGAGCAAACTTTTGGCTTCTCTAACCAATGAAGGATACAAACACACAGCTGCAACAGAAGGAACACCTTCAAATGGTTTAACAGCTTTATAAACTAAATGTTCAACTTTACCAAATGTATCCTTACCTTCCAAGGTTGTTAAATCCATACAAGAGATAATAAATCTCAAAACCCATAGCTTGGATTCTTTCTTTATACTCCTCCTAGACAGAGATTCAACTCTTTCATTCAACATCTTTGTATCTATCGGTAAATAAAATTCTTTTAATATTTTCATGATTACCCCCATAATTTAATTAAGTCCTTCAAACTCTCTACTTTATAAAATTCAATATTTTCTATCAACTCCTTTAAATCCTGATATTCTGATACAATTTGATCGCGAGAAAAATTTGAATATATCCTCTGAATTGAAAACTTTGAAGCTTCTAATAAACATTGCCTAAATTTACCCTTTGAAATAAACTCTATACTTGAATATAAATTCAAATTCCCAATAAAAATAGATCTTTCAACAGGAAAAACAAGATAAGATGAAATTATTGACACAGCTATAGAAAAATCCAATACATTAGAAAAGACCCTCAAAGCACCAATTACAGACATTATAATATCATACTTATACAAATCAAATTTTAAGAATTTCTCAATTATTGAAACAATAACCATTATTTTTATGTTATCTATTCCCCAAATTATTCTTCTTGGTTTTTCTGAATAAGATTTATTAACGAGAGCCTGTATTTCAATAGGAATAAACCTACTACCCTCAGGAAGCAAAGCGAAAACAGAACCAGGATTCCTGCCAACATTTTCAAATTGGATATAGTTGTTCTCCCTCAATCCTTGGTCGGTCATTACAAATACTCCTACCTCATCAGTACTACCGTACCTATTTTTCGAAACCCTTATAACTCTGTAATCATCTCTGCTTTCAAAAAGCAAAACTACATCAACCATATGCTCCAAAAACTTGGGACCAGCTATATAACCAGTCTTGGTAACATGAGCCAAAATAATAAAAGTTTTTCCATACAATTTACAAAATTCCACTATTTTATCAATACAACTTTTAACCTGCGAAATAGACCCCACAGGAGTAGACAAATCTGAAGATCTAATAGCCTGAATAGAATCAACAAATATAACATCAAATTCCTTGGAAGCTTCCAAAATATAAGAAATGTTAGAATTATCAAACAAAAACAAGTTCTCGGGATAATTACTGAACAACCTATCAAACCTTACTTTCAAATTACCATAGTTCTCCTCAGCACAAACATAAAGAACTTTTCGGGATCTAGATATGTTATATGCAACTTGTAAAGATAAAGTGGACTTACCTATACCTGGATTACCCGCTAACAAAACAATTGTATTTTTGTACACTCCGCCACCTAAACATCTATTCAATTCAGAAAAACCGGTATCAAATACCTCAAAAGAAGACCTACTTATCTCTGTTATTTTCAGAGGTTTAACTTCACAAAATTTTTCATTGAGATTGTTAACAGAATTCAAAACCAATGTGTCCCAAGCTTGGCAATTGGGACACCTACCTAACCAATATTTAGATAAGTAACCACAATCAGAACATATATATTCGATGGACTTCTTCATTCCTAACTGAATACCGTTTCAGAAGTATCCAATAAAGGAGCTATAACAACAGATTTATAAGGATTCTCACCTACAGAATAAGTGGTAACATACTGATTATCTTTTAGTGATAAATGAATTATTCTTCTTTCGAAGGCCAACATTGGAGGTAAAGTTATTGGTTCTTTTTTTTGTTGAACAAGTTTTGCAGTCTTTAAAGCAAGATCTATCAATTGCTTCTTTCGTCTTTCTCTATAATTATCACTATCTATTATCACATAATTTCTCTGATCCTTAGGTAAATTTTTATTGATAATGAAATTTATATAATTTTGTATTGAATTTAAGGTATTCCCATGTTTTCCTATGAGTAATCCTTTATCCTGTCCATCTATTTCTATTACATAATCACCGGCAATGAAGTTAATTTTTAATTCTACTTTTGCCTGTAAAAGATTAACTATATCCTGAACAATTTTAAATGATTTTTGAACATAGTCAGGTATCTCTTGTTTTTCAGAAGTATTCTCTTGGACTTGATTTTTAAGCTTTACTCTTATAAATACTTGCCCAGTTTGCTTTTCTTTCAATATATCTAAGATGCTACTGGGTTTATCCGAAATTTTTTCAATTATTACATCATCAATTTTTACATTAAGGGTACTTAGGGCTTTATTAACAGCTTCTTCGTATGTTTTTCCTGAGAATTCCAACATAAGTAACTTCAGCGGGGTTTTGTATTCCGCACATACCCCGATAAGCGGAAATTTAACTATTTACTTTTTGAAGATCCACGTTTTTATTTTCTTCAAGCTCCAACTGTTTCAACTTATCCTTATCAATATCTTCAACCTTTATTAATTTATATATTATCCATCCTGCAATTATTCCTATTACATTAAAAGAAAACCAATAAAGTATGAAGGCAGAAGGAAAACCATAAAAAAGAATAGCAAACATTCCCAACATTATTAGCTGAATATTCTCGGCGTTCCTTTTCTCTTCAGGAGTATTATAAGTAGAAGGTGTAATCTTAAAACTAAGATACATTGAAATAACATATAACACGAATAACAATAAATCAGACTTTGCAAGTGATTTTATCCATAGAAAAGATATATTCTGTAAAACGTTTATCTCATCTTTCACAGCAAAAAAAACAGCAAAAAGTATTGGAATTTGAATAAAACTTAATAACATAGATGTGAAACACCCTTGCAAAGGATTAAATCCCAAAGTTTTATACAGTTGCATCTGCTTTTCTAGCAGAACCTGAGGCTCCTTTTCATACTTCTTCTGAAGATTTAATAGATATGGTTGTATACTTTTCATTTTAGTCTGCATTTCATACATTATTTTTGTCTGTTTAACATATAGGGGCAAAATAATTACCTTCGTAACAATACCAAGCAATATAAGTGCTAATCCATAGTCATTAGTATAACTGTTAAGATAACTCAATATTTGCTTAAATATATTAACAAAAAAGTCCATATCTACCTCCCATATAGCTGATTGACTATTTCATAATATAAATCTGCCTTAATTTTGATATAATTAAGGCTCTTATTATAATATTCAAGAGCATTTCTATAATCCCTTTGCTCATACAAACATTTAGCTATAAATCTATATAAAATTCCAAACTCATTATCTTCAATTTTAGAATACTTTTTTGTTGTAACTGGAGACAGAGCAAGCCTTTCTGCTTCAAAAAAACACTTACCTCCTTCTTTATAATCTTTGATTTTTTGAGTATAAATCATTCCTGCAGTATAATAAAGTTTCCAATAATCAGGGTTATTCTTTATACCTTCCCTTGCAAAATTCAGTCCCTCAAAGGGATTATTGAGAAAAAATGCCAATTGATAAGCACCAAAATCATAAGCTTCGACAAAATTGGGATTCAAAACAGTTATAAATCTCGCATAATATACTATCTCTGGTACCTGATTGACAGCTACATCACCTGAATAGTGTATATAAAACTCTGTTCTTATCCATAAATAAGAAGCCAAAGTATATCGCACATTACCTAAACTGTTCACTATAACCTCATAAAAAGAAATATCAGTTTTATATTGGCTTCTCAGATTCAAATAGTCAACTTTCCAAAGTAGTAATGAAATCAAGAAACTAACAGCCAATGTTAAAAATATAAAAATATTATAAAGCTTTTTCATTCTTCACCTATTGATAGTACTTGCCAAAAAGCTTCCTGAGGAATAGAAACCTTTCCAATTGTTTTCATCCTCTTTTTACCTTCTTTCTGTTTCTCAAGCAGTTTTCTTTTCCTTGTTACATCTCCACCATAGCATTTAGCAAGAACGTCTTTTTTAAACGGTTTAACAGCTTCACTTGCTATTACTTTACCTCCTATAGCAGCCTGAATTTTATACTCAAAAAGCTGTTTACCTATTGTTTCCCTTAGCTTTTGAACTATCTTTCGTGAAGCATAGTAAGCTTTCTGACGATGAATTATAAAAGATAAAGCATCAACTTTTACATTATGAACCAGTATGTCAACTTTAACTAGATCTGATTGCCTGTAATCAAGAAACTCGTAATCAAAACTAGCAAAACCCTTTGTATAGGACTTCAATTTATCAAAAAAATCAACAATTATTTCTGACAAAGGAGCCTCAATATCAATTATTAACAGATTACCAACTTTCTCTATATGCACTATCTCTCCCCTTTTATCCTGAACCAGTTTCATCACTTCACTCAAAAATTCATGAGGTATTATTATTTTACCCTTTATGTAAGGCTCTAAAATCTTGTCTATTTTTTTATTATCAGGCCATAAAGACGGAGAATCTATTTCCAACTCTTTTGAATCAAAAACAATCTTATACTTAACAGTAGGGGTAGTGGAAATAATTGTTATACCAAAATGTCTTTCCAATCTTTCCTGAACAATTTGCATGTGTAATAATCCCAAAAACCCACATCTAAATCCATAACCCAAAGCCATTGATTTTTCTTTTTCAAAAAATAAAGCAGAGTCATTAAGCTTAAGTTTCAAAATAGCATCCTCAAGCTTGGAATACTCATCACCATCAGCAGGGTAAAACCCACAAAAAACCATTGGCTTGGGCTCACGAAACCCACTAATAGGCTGAACGTCAGAATCCGCCACAGTATCCCCAACCCTTGTTTCAGTCAAATCTTTTATACTGGCACAGAAATATCCCACTTCACCAGCAGACAGAACGCCAACCTCTTTATAGAAAGGTTTGAAAACTCCAACTTCTTCAACCTCAAAAACTCTACCAGTCGAAAGAAACTTTACTTTATCTCCTTTTTTTATTTTCCCATCAAACACCCTTATGTATACTATTACACCCTTATAAGAACTATAAACTGCATCAAAAACAAGAGCCCTAAAAGGATAGTTAATATTCCCAGTAGGACAAGGAATATCACTTATTATTCTATCCAAAACCTTTTCAACATTATAACCCGTTTTGGCACTTATTTTCTCAAACTCTTCAAATGGTATAAACAAAATATCCTCAACCTGTTTCCTTAGAAATTCTTCATTGTAATTCTGTAAATCAACTTTGTTGAAAACTGGAACTATTTTTAAATTCAGGTTCACGGCTTGCAGATAATTCGCCAGTGTCTGAGCTTGAACACCCTGTGTTACATCAACCAATAAAACAGCACCCTCACAAGACCTTAAAGCTCTTGAAACTTCATAAGAAAAGTCAACATGTCCAGGAGTATCTATAAGATTCAAAACATAACCCTTATATTCCAATCTGACAGGATGAGATTTTATTGTTATTCCTTTCTCACGTTCCAGGTCCATCTGATCCAAAAACTGTTCTTGAATCTTTTCCTTATTCACAGTATTAGTAATCTCTAAAAATCTATCTGCTAAAGTAGATTTACCATGATCTATGTGAGCTATTATAGAAAAGTTCCTTATTCTATCCAGATTCACCATATTAAATTCTTCTACAAAATATCAAAATATCTTGCTATTTCTTCGAAACACCTATCCCTGTAAGGTAAAAAAGATAAGGAATAACCAGAGGTAAAGTACATGGAGAAAGAAAAAGAAATATACCTGCAATAAAAGAAATAAATACTGTAAATAAAGAAAAATTGGTTATTTGATAATTGAATTCCTCGAGAAAATTAGCACCTATTCCCAAAGAAAGAATCAAATTGGTCTTGGAAAGCATAATGATAATACCCAAAATTATAAAAACTATCCCCATTACTCTCTCCATAAAAATAGAAAATTTTGAGAGCTTTCCAATAACATTTCCAAATATAACAACAATAAATGAAGTTATAATAAAACCACTCATTAAACCAATTGTCATGAATAAAAGCATGATAATAGCAGATAACATATTTTGTTGATTAGAAAGTAAGGATAATATACCCAACATAACAGGTCCAACACAGGGAGCCCAACCACTAGAAAAACTCAATCCCACAAATATAGAACCCAAAAAAATAGTTATTAAATTACTCGTTGACACCGAACTTACATTATAATTAAAAATTTTGAAATACCTATTCAAAAAAGGAATCTTTAAAACATCCAATAGAATCAAACCCACAAGAACAAGTATAGCACCACCAACGATAGAAATAAATGCCTTTAAAGATTGGATGGAAGAAATCCCTATAAAAGGAATTGAAATTAAGAAAAACATTATACCAAAACCCAAAGAAAAACCCATCGAAGCAAAGAAAATCCTTAACTTACTCATACCGTATATTTATAAATATTATTCCCTTATTGAGTTTCTGTAACCTTTCTTTAAAATCTAAAAAATAATTCACAAAATCAATACAAAATACTATCACTCCCCTTAAAACATTTTCGTTAGTCATAAAAACACTCTCAGGAAGATTAGTTAATAAATTCATGAACTCATTAATATCCTCTTCAAAAATCACAAAATGACTTTTAGATAATATCTTTTTTAGAAAAGAATACCTATCTGGCTTACAAACAATGAGAAAATCAACATAGGAATCAAAAAGCAGCTTAAGGGACTCAATACTCTTGATATTAGCAATCACAAAATGAAAATCTTTATAAAAATTTCTTTCATAAAATAATATCTTTTCTCCTACTATCAGGTGTTTATCTTTATTATTCTGCATTAGAATCTCAAAGAAAACCGAATTATTTAGAAATTTTTCCAACTTAACATAAACTGAGCCATCCTTAACAGTCTCTCCTTTAAAAAAAACTTTCCGGCTATAAACACCGAAATGACTTGGATTAAAATTGACAAGCTTTAAAATAGGCTTTTCATTTTTCTCACCAAAGGGTTCCATTATATCAACAATACTATTAATATATTTCACAAATTTATCAAAAAAGAAAGGTGTTAACTCCAAATCCACATTATATGAGTAATTTTTATGTATTAAAAGGTTCATATTTCTTTTGAATTCTTCAAAGTTTTCTGGCTTTATTTCAACACCTGCGGCTTTTCTATGACCCCCAAATTTAATGACAAGATCTTTTAAATTGCCTATAATTTCTGTAATATCAAGGGATTCAATTGGGTTTCTTACAGAACCTTTTAAGACATTATCGGACTTGACGAAAACCAAAGAAGGTTTCCTATACATACTTGATATTCTACCAGCAACTATTCCTATAACACCCAATTCAAGCCCATCACCTTGTATATAATCGGGAATTATAACATTATTCTTATATAATTCTTTTTCTTCAATATTCTTCAGAACAGTATCAAGAACCCTTTTCTGAATTTCCTGTCGCTTTTTATTAATATTTTCTATCTCACTTAATTCTTTATCCAAACCATCTTCTAAAGAGTTGTAGGTTTGAACAATAGTTTTGTAAATTAAATTGAAACTAATATAAGGATTATCAATTCTCCCAGGAGCATTCAATCTCGGAATGATTATATATGAAAAATGAAAAGTACTGTTGGGAACCATATCTCTACCATAAGCATTAACAAACAATTTTAGTATAGGATATGGAATAAATCCAGAAGATAATAAATTAAATAATTTTTTTACTAATTTCCTGTTGTCTTCCAATAAGGGAACCACGTCAGCAATAGTTGCCAAACCTGCTAAAAAAGTAAACAGTTTTTCCAAAACATGATTATTCTTTAGCCAGTTTAATAAAAATAAAGCTATCTTATATACTATTCCAGAAGCACATAAATATCCATAACCCAAATCAAAAAAATGTGGATGAATTACAACATCGGCTCCTAAAGATCCTCCATCAAATCTATGGTGATCAATCACAATTACTTTTAAACCCTCCTTCTTCAGTAAACCTATCTCATAATGAGAAGATATCCCATTATCCACAGTTATCAGAGTATCTACTTTGTTTTTATATTTATCCATTATAAAATTTACGGTATTTTTATTTAATCCATAACCATGTCTAAACCTATTGGGAATGAAAACAGAAACTCTTTTTTTATCTTTAAAAATCTCTCTCAAGATAAAACATAGAATAGATGAAGAGACAATCCCATCAACATCGTAGTCACCAACAATAAGAATAGATTGACTATTTTCCAATAATTTAAGAAAAGAAAAAAAATTGGGAACGCCTATATCATATTCACTATGCTGCCTTATATATTTTTGAATTTCTTCAGGTGTAAAATTTCTATTTTTAAGAATTTGTGTTACAAATAAAGTATCCCACATTAAAAATCATTTTCTTTTTGTTGAAGAAGTTATTAATCTCTCCAATTCCTCAGGGTTAAATGCAGAAAGCATAGCATATTCAAAAGATATCAATCCCTGTAAATACAAATCTCTCAGACTTTGATCAAATGATATCATTCCATCTTCGGAGCCTGATTGGATTGCATTGGGTAGCATGTGAGTTTTTCCTTCCCTTATCAGGTGCCTAACAGCAGGTGTTCCAGTCATAATCTCCAGGGCCAGGACTCTACCAGAACCCGTCGATTTGGGAATCAAATTCTGAAATATTACCCCCTCTATAATCATTGAAAGCTGAACCCTTACTTGATGTTGTTGGTGTGGAGGAAAGATGTCTATTACTCTATCAACTGCATTGGCACATCCTGTGGTATGTAGAGTTCCTAAAACTAAGTGTCCTGTTTCTGCTGCTGTAATAGCGATTTGAGTGGTTTCAAAATCACGAAGCTCACCAACTAGTATAACATCAGGGTCTTGTCTCAAAGCAGATCTCAAAGCATTTGCAAAACTGTGGGTATCAGTACCCAATTCTCGCTGAGAAACTATAGCCAATTTATCCTTATGTAAAAATTCAATGGGATCCTCAATAGTTATTATATGACATTTTCTGTTGGCATTTATGTAATCTATCATTGAAGCTAGAGTTGTTGATTTACCTGAACCTGTTGGACCGGTAACCAAAACCAATCCTCTTGGTCTCATAGCCAAATATTTGAAAATTTCAGGTAAACCCAGTTCATCTATAGAAAAAGGCCTAGATGGAATTATCCGCACCGCCAAAGCCCAAGAGTTTCTTTGAAAATAAGCATTACATCTGAACCTGGCCAAACCAGGAACAGAGTAAGCAAAATCTAACTCTCTCTCAGCAACCAACTTAGCTTTCTGTTGCTCAGTCAACATACTCTCTATTATTTTTCTTATAGCATTAGGAGGCAGAACCTGTGGAATTGCTGGCTCAAGCTCACCATCCACCCTCAACATTGGGGGTGAACCAGCTTTCAAATGCAAATCACTGGCGTTCTTCTCAACCATCATTTTTAGTAACACATCAATAGGATTTTCACTCATTTTTTAATTCCCTCCCCGTTATATTAAATACTTAAAATCAATACATTTGAATTTGAACAACCTAAATAAATTTTGTTGTTTAAAAACATTATGGTATATATATTGTCAAATGTATTCAACCTTATTTCTTGATAATTATTAAAATCTGTAGTTGAATAAAAACCTCCACTATTTGAGCATATATAATAATGTTCACCAATTTTTTGTATGTCGTTAACTTCTAGATAAGATTTAGGTAAACTTAACTTGGTTAGATTTTTCAGATCAAATAAAAACATCACACCTGAACCCAAAAGAAAAATCTTGTCATCTACGAATTTTATTTTTTTCAACTGTTGAAAAGAATTGGTATTATATTCCTGAATTTTATTCAAATCCTTGTCAAATAATACTAAATTATTAGTTGCTCCCAAGAGATTATCTCCCAAAGCTTCTAAAAAATTAGTATTCAAGCTTTTTTCATGAACAACTTTGAAATTCGAATCAAGAACATAAACCCTATTACTTGATAAAGCAAAAAATTTATCATTGATATTTACTAAATCTGATATGTCACTATATCCGACTCTATAAAGATTTCTGAACTCAAAATTTAAACTGAGTTCCATTATATTTCCAGAAGATCCCATTATAAAAAGCCTTTCATCAATAACTTTAGCTTTTTTTATTCTGAAGTTCAATTCTTTTACTTTTATTTCCTGAAAACTATTTTCTTGGAAAACAAATATTTTATTTTCTGATAACAAATATAAATTACTATTGATAAAAAGGTAATAGTAGAGATTTTCGAAACCAGAAAGCTTAATTTTTTCGATAGTAAATTGTGGTTGAGATTGTGAAACACTCATTACCTTCTTTTCAGGTTCTTGTTTTGTCTTTTGAATCTCTTCTTTCTTAGTTTCTTGTGAAAACTTTGTTTCTTTCAAAATTTCTGATGTATTCTCAGATATATTCCCAGAAGCATAAGTTGGAGCTGTTGTTTTAGTGACATTCTTGGAATCTGAATCTACAGAATGCTTTACAGGTTCTATCACCTGTTTTTCTGTATCAGCTACACTCAAATCCCCAGATGGTTTAACACCGGTCTGTTGAGGAGATTGAGTAGTAAATTTTTGCAAATCGATAGCACTTTCTTTCTTACTTATTGTCTCAAATTTTTCTATTTCAGATGATATCCTTTCATTTATGGTATTTGATCTTATATCAATAAATTTAATAACATTTTGTAATGAAGTTTGAATATCTTCAATTTCTTTGTAATTTCCGTATTTTTGGTATAGGTTTCTTATTTCCTGATTTATTATTCCAGCTTCCTTTAATTCTTCGCTAAACAATCCTTTAGCAACGAAGGATTTTATTTTGTTTATATCTCTTGCTTTTATGGCAAGTTCTATTTCTTTAACCTTATTTACTAGATTGTTTTTTAATTTTTCTACTCTTTGAGAAATATTTCTTATTTGTGTATAGAGTTCTGTAGTAGAATCCTGTTGGTATTTATCTTCCTGTTGAGAAGCCACAGAAGATAAATAAGATGGATTAATAGAATAGAGTTTTATAAGTTCTAATTCTCCAGAATCCAGAAATATGCCACATCCATTACTACATATATCAACCCAGATATTACTATCTTTAGAATAATTTATTAATGACAATTGTCTTTGACAAAGTGGACAAATTCTTCTGCCTGTACCTTTTATGCTCTGTTTAGTTCTTGAGGGAAAAAATTTTGATATATCTTTTATATCTATTTCAAGCGATTTAATTAACTCACCTCTATCAAACCATATTCCTTCACATTCTTGGCAGAAGTCTAATTGTAAATTTTCTTGTAATAATTCTCCTTTCATTCTTATCGATAGTTTTTTCATACTGTTTTGACAATTGGGACAGGTCAGATTATCTGGGCGTTTAATTGTGGAAATACCCAAATCTCTTAAAATATCGTTAAATATCTCTTTAAACATTTCAAACCACCTCATTAGTTATTTTCTAATAAACTCAGGAAAAACCTCTTTCAACCAATTACTATTCCAAAAGGACAAATACTTTGATTTATAGAAATATAACATTACAGACTTATGAAAGTTTTGTATAGCTTTGGTACGGATGGAATAAGAGAAAAGTATCCATTTCTAAATGATGTAATTGCTTATATCCTAGGGAAAAGCTTTGCCAAAATAGTAAACAATAATAATAAAGTTGTAATAGGATATGATACAAGGTTTAACAGCTATTCAATAGCTCTGTCTTTAGCCTCATCATTGATTTCAGAAGGGTTTAAAGTAGAAATTTCATCTACTTACGTATCAACACCAACATTGGCGTTCATAACAAAACACAAGAAATGTTATGGATTCCAAATAACTGCTTCACATAATCCTTTTTATTACAATGGAATTAAGATACTTTATAAAGGTCTCAAAATAGAAGATAATTTAGAAAAAAAAATAGAAACCACTCTAAATACAAGCCTCAACAGAATTCATGATGATTTCTCAAATTATTTAGAGTTATTTAAAACGCAATTCAAATCATATGGAAATCTCAAATTTTCAAATTTCATAAGCGTTTACTCAAATAAGATTATAAACTACATAAGAAGTTATGTGGATACTTTGAAAAGCTGGGAAATAATAATCGACCTATCCAATGGTGCCCTATCAAATTATGCTGGTAATATATACAAAAACCTAGGTGCAAAAGTTAATATTATAAACAATAAACCAGATGGATTCAATATAAACCACGAATGTGGAGCTACAAATATAAATTTATTCAAAGAAAAATTTCTAACTTTATCAAAAAATTATAACAAATCTATAGGTTTCTCTTTTGATGGAGATGGAGACAGAGTTATCTGTATTTATAAATCAAATAAAGAGACCATAATACTAGATGGAGACCTTATCTTATTGATAATATCCAAGTTCCTAAAGAATGTTTTAAAATATAATATTCAAAGTGTTGCTATTACACAAATGAGTTCACTAGGAATTGAAAAAGCCTTCAAAAAAGAAAACATAAAAGTCATACGAACAGAAGTTGGTGATAAATACATAACCAGAGCAATATTGGAAGGTAAAGCTGATTTAGGAGCAGAACAATCGGGACATATAGTCATACCTCCTTTTCTTTATACCGGTGATGGAATACTATCCTCTCTATTCTTATTGGCTTCTATAAATTTCATTGATCCATTCAAAGTAGTACAAGAAATAGAAAAATATGAACAAAAATTAATTAATATCCCAGTAATTAATAAAAAAGAATTCATCAATAAAAATCAGAAACTGTTTGATAAAATATCAAAAAATTATAAAGATGTCAGATTATATGTTAGACCATCAGGAACAGAAGATATAGTGAGAATATTGATAGAGTCAAAAGAAATCCAACTTATCAAAGAAATAGAGAGCATTATAAATAAAGAGGTGGTTATCAATGTTTGAAAAATTGGTAGACAGTTTTAGTAAAATAGTTAAAAATCTATCTGGAAAAGGCAAAATATCCAAAGAAGAAGTAGAACAAACAATAAGAGAAATAAGAATAGCTCTTTTAGAGGCAGATGTTCACCTCAATGTGGTAAGGGATTTAACTTTGAAAATAAAAGAAGAAGTAGAAAAATTGGAAACCAGTGAAATTTTTACCCCTTCTCAACTTATAATAAGGTCAACAAGAGACAAAATAATGGAAATATTAGGTGGTCAATCAACAAAACTGGAGATAAATAATAGGCCTTCTATTATACTAATGGTTGGTTTACAAGGTTCTGGTAAAACTACAACAACTGCAAAACTGGCCAATTACTTCAAGGAGCAGGGCTATAATCCATTAGTTGTTGCAGCCGACTTCAATAGACCAGCAGCTATTGATCAATTGGTATATCTCTCACAAACAAATTCTATACCTGTAATATTTGACAAAAATTCAAATTCAATTTCAATAATAGAGAGAGCGGTGCAAGAAGCAAAAGAAAAAGGCTATAATCCAATAATTGTAGACACTGCAGGAAGAATCCATGTAGATCAAGAAGTGTTCGACGAAATCAAAAAAATTAAAAGCAAATTTGATACTGAACACACAATATTAGTAATAGACTCAATGATAGGACAAGAAGGGGTTAATGTAGCTCAGAAATTTGATGAAAATGTTAATCTCAGTGGTTTCATAATAACGAAAATGGACGGAGATACAAGAGGCGGAATAGCTCTATCAATAAGGTATATCACAGGTAAACCTTTATACTTTATGGGAGTAGGAGAAAAAATAACAGATTTAGAAGTATTTCATCCCGATAGAATAGTATCAAGAATACTTGGAATGGGAGATATACTAACCTTTATAGAAAAAATAGAAAAACAAATAGAAGATGAACAATTAGAAAGAGTAGAAAAGTATCTGGAAGGGGACTTTACTTTTGAAGACTACCTATCATATTTAAAGATGATAAAAAAAATGGGGGATTTCAAATCAATTCTATCTATGCTTCCACTCAAAATGTTTGGGATAGACCCAATAGCTTTGAGGAATGTAGAGGTTGATCCTAAAACTATAGATAAAATAGAAGCAATAATAAATTCCATGACAAAAGAGGAAAGAAAAAAGCCAGATATAATAAACAGTAGTAGAAAAGCAAGAATAGCAAGAGGTAGTGGGACCTCTATAAAAGAAGTAAACAACCTCATAAAGCACTTCAGAGAAATGAGAAAAGTATTAAAGAAAATGGGTGGAATAGTTAAAAAGGAAAATATACCAGAACTAAATACACCATTCAAAACATCTAATATCAAAGATATAATGAATATGTTCAGTAAAAAATAAGGAGGTAAGTGAAATGTTAAAAATAAGATTATCAAGATATGGCCATAGGCACAATCCTTGGTACAGAATAGTCATAGCAGATTCAAAATCAAGGAGAGATGGAAAATATGTTGAAAAAATTGGCTACTATAACCCAAGAATGAATCCCAAAATCTTAGAAATAAATCTAGAAAAATTCAAATATTGGGTTAATAAAGGAGCACAACCAACAGAAACCGTAAAAAAATTGATACAAAAGTATCAAGAAAAACTACTCAAAAAATAATATAATTAAAATTGGGAGGACAATATGCTTATAACACCAAACGATTTCCACAGAGGAGTGGTAATAGAATACGATGGTAACCTTTGGCAAGTTGTGGATTATCAACATACTAAAATAGCTCAAGCAAGAGCATTCGTAGCAACAAAAATAAAAAACCTCAGAACTGGTCAAGTACTAGAAAAAAAATTTGACAGCGAAGAAAAATTCAAAAGAGCAATAATTGAAACCAAACCTATGCAAGTCCTATACAGAGATTCTGATTTTATCCATCTTATGGATAACGAAACATTTGAGCAATACTCTGTTCCACTAAACTTAGTAGAAAAAGAAGTAGGATTTATAAAAGATGGAGATACCGTTAATGTCATGATCTATGAAGGTAATCCAATTGGTATAGCACTTCCATCAACTGTAACACTTAAAGTAGAATATACAGAAAAAGCAATAAAAGGTGATAGAGTATCAAGTGTAATGAAACCAGCAAAATTGGAAACTGGTATAACTGTTAATGTCCCAATATTTATTGATATAGGAGATACCATAATTGTTAACACAGAAACTGGAGAATACATAAGCAGAGCTTAATGAATTTTTTAATATTAATTTTCTTATATATATTTTTGATTTATTCAACAACAGTCTACTCTAAAAACATACCAATAACTTTTGATAACAAAACAAGTATAGCAATATTTGATGTCTATTCAAATGAAATAGTTTTTTTTCATAATGAAAGGTTAAATTTACTTCCAGCTTCAACAATGAAGTTAATAACGAGTATTAACGCTTTATCTACTCTAGGACCACTCTATACATTTGATGTTAAAATTCAAAAAGACAATAACAACATAATAATTACTTCTAATTATAACCCAACATTAATAGAAGAGATAATCCCTGATCCTTACAATTTTCTTAAACAAGGTATAAAAAACATATTAGAAGCCAATAGTATAAAAATAATAGAAAAAGTCTATATAGAAAGCATTTTACCATCATATTTTCCAGAATCTTGGAAAATATATGAAGGAGAACCTTATGCTCCCTACTTATCAACTTTTTCATTTAATCAAAATATGATAAAAATTCAGAAAAAGGAAAATAATTTTATTTTATACCCACCTATATTTGAAGAATTAAAAGATTATAGGAAAATTTCCAGTCTGATTTCCAATCTTAATGAAATAGACGGTGCTTACTGGTATATATATCCATCAGCAGAAGAATACAACTTAAGAGTAGTAAAAAAAATATTTGAAGAAATGGGATATAAGATAGAAGTTGAACTCTTAAAAAATCAAAAATCTCTAAAAACCGAATATTTGGGTTCATTTCCAACATCCACATTAATAGAAGCACTAAAATATCAAAATTATTGGAGTGATAACTTCATTTCTCAACAAATTTATAATAAATTGAAATATGAATTCAATATTGATTTTAATCTTCTATATAGAGATTTCAATGTTTTTATTGATGATGGTTGTGGATTATCAAGAAAGAATAGGGTTTCAACATATTTTCTGGCTTATCTACTTTCTCAATTAGATGATTACGGATTAATTAACTTTCTTTGCTACACATTACCAGGTTATAATCAAGGAACATTAGAAAAAAGAAACCTCCCATTAACAATAAAAGCTAAAACAGGAACATTAAACGATGTATCTTCCTTAGCAGGATATATAAAGACAAAGAAAAGTAATTGGTACAGTTTTGCAATAATATACAATGGACCAAATGTTTACAATGCTAAAATAAACGAAGAAAAAATACTTAATTACATTTATAACAACTGGTGAAAATATCTGTTCAGATTAGTACTTTCAATAGATCAAAAGTTCTTGAAAAAGTCCTACAATCGCTAGATAACCAAACTTTAGATAAAAATTTATATCAAGTTGTTGTTATAAATGATGGTAGCACAGACAACACAAAAGAAATAGTAAAAACAATCTCAAAACAAGTTTCATATGAACTTATACTGATAAATCAGGGAAATCTGGGATTACCAACAGCAAGAAATAAAGGATTAATCAATACCAAACATGAAATAATACTATTCATAGATGATGATGTTTTAGCGGACAGGAATTTATTATCCGAACACTACAAAATTCATTCAAAATTTGAAAATGTTGTTGTAAGAGGTTGGGTAAATCATGTAAATGAATTGAAAATTCCAGATAGACCTAAGTTCAAACTTGCTGATTTCTCAACCTCTTTTTTCTGGACAAGTAATGTATCCGTTAAGAGGGAATATCTAATAAAAGCGGGTATGTTTTATGAAAAATTTGAAAAGTATGGTTGGGAAGATATCGAAATGGGTTATAAATTGAGAAAATTGGGACTAAAATTGATAGTAAACAATAAGGCTATAGGATATCATTACAAACCACTACCCGATTTATCAATAGAAAACATCGAAAAAATATTGGAAATAGAAAGAAAAAGGGCAATAAGTGCACAGATATATTATAACCTCTATAAAAGTCTAAGAGTTAAACTGGCAATAGGATACTACTTTCCTGCAAAAGATTTCTATTTCTTTTTATCAAATTCACAAATCTATCCAAAGCTATATGAATATATAAAAAAACAGGGTAATAGTCCTTTTAGACTATTTCTATTTAATCTCTTAAAAAAAATGTACTACTATAAATCTTTGCTTGCAAATAGGTATATAGAATAGAGATTATTTTATATTTACTTTAGGCGGTTATAATTCTGATGTTATTGACTAACAGAATTGACCAGCAACTTAAAAACATCAAAATTTTCAACGGCCAAAATTTGCAGATTTTTTCTATCTATTTTTACATTATTTTTATTTAGTAGATTAATAAATTTACTATATGATATACCACAGATCCTGCATGCTGCGTTTATTCTTTCTATCCACAGTTTTCTGAAATCTCTTTTCTTTTGTCTCCTATCTCTGTGAGCATATTTACCAGCATGCATTAAAGCTTCGTTGGCTGTTTTGAATCTTCTACTTCTGGCACCTCTATATCCCTTAGCAAGTTTCAATATTTTTTTGTGTGCTTTCTTTTTTATTACAGCTCTTTTAATTCTCATCTTTTATCTCCCCTTTTAGTATTAATCAGTTCTTAAACTTTTGTAAGGTTTTGCATATTACCAATATTTTTGTTATAGAATGTGGTTATTCTTGATTTCTTTCTTGCAGCTTCATTCTTATGAAATACCCCTTTACTAGCAGCTTTATCAACTTCTTTATAAATCTGCTTTAACATTTCCTCAGCTTTGACTTTATTTTCCTCCGAAAAATTAGATTTTAATCCCAAAACAGCTTTCTTAAAATTTTTTATTAATACTTTAATTTTTTTAGTTATTTGTTTATTCCTTTCTGTTCTATTACTTACCTTTCTGAGTAGCTTTCTTTTTTTGAGTTTTCTTTTTTGCTTTTTACTTAACGTCTCAGACATTATTTTATCCCTCCTACTTTTTAGGATTCTACAATTTAATGTATTTACCTCTTTGTTACCATTTCTACTAAATGTTTCAACGTCAAAGATTTAGGTCTTTCGATGGGGAACCCAACAGCTCTTGCCCAGATTACTTGAGAAGTCATTCCCATTATTCTTGAAACACCAAACATAACAGTATAAAATTCATGTTCTTTCAGATTATAATGATATAGAACTGCTCCTGAGTGTCCATCAACATTGGGATAAGGGTCCTTTACTTTACCAGTAGATTTCAGAATATCTGGAACAACTTCATATAGTAACTTAACCATCCTTATAACATCTGAATCTAACTTTTTCATATCAACAAAATTTGAAAAGGCGGTATATCTTGGATCAGTGACTCTCAAAACAGCATGTCCAAAACCTGGTATAACCTTACCAGCAGCAAGATGGTTATGAATATATTCAATTAATTTTTCTTTAGATGGTATACCGTTGAAGAACTTGATTATATTTAAAATCCATCTCAAAGATTCACTACTTGCGTTTCCATGTAGAGGACCAGCCAAACCACACATCCCACCGGCAACAGAGTAATATATATCAGAAAGAGCAGAACTTATATTAAAACATGTATGAGCACTAACATTCCCACCTTCATGATCACTATGAAGAATTAGATACAACCTAATTAAGTCAGCAAAATCTTTATCCAAGACGAAATCATCGTTAACGTTTAGCATATGAGCAAAATTTGCACCATAATCCATAGTTTCATTGGGCTTAACAAAAACGTCATCTCTATAAGTTCTTCTGTAAATATAAGCAGCTATCACAGGAGCACGAGCTATCAAATTAATACAGTCCTCCAACATTGGTCTCCACAAATCTCTTTTGTTCATTCCTTCGTAATAACTCTTAGCGAATACTGATTCCCGCTGCATAGCGAGAATAGCCATAGCAAATTGAGTCATTGGATGAGTGTTAGCTGGAGTATTTCTTAAGACTTCTATAACATACTTTGGTAGCCTTTCTCGGATCTTTATATACTCCTCTAATTCCTCAACCTCATCACGCGATGGAATCTCACCTGTTAAAAGTAAATACCAAATACCTAAAACATAAGGTAAATCAGAAACTTTTGGTAAGTAACTCAGTGTTTCAGAAATAGAATAACCTCTAAATTTTATACCTTCATAAGGATCAACAAACGAGGTTTCGCAAATAAGAGAAGGAATATCTCTCATCCCACCCAAAACTTGAGAAACTTTAATATCAGATATAATCTTTTCTCCGTAGATAGAATTGATATCTTTATATTCTTTTCTCCATCTTTCAACTATATCTTCCATTTTTTCAAAAAGGCTAACTTTCAACTTCATAATATTCCTCCTTCTATACAATGTTCAGTGTATATAATTCTTTACAAAGTTGTTTTATTTTTTCTGCAGATTTATCTAATTCTTGTTTTTCTGATTGTTCCAAGTTTAATTCAACAATTTTCTCAATTCCATCTTTACCCAATACAACGGGTAAACCCAAGACCAAATCTTCATATCCGTATTCCCCTTGACAATACACAGATACTGGTAATATTTGTTTTTTATCGTAGATAATGGACTTTATCATTATGAAAGTGGAAGCAGCAGGAGCATAGTAGGCAGATCCAGTCTTGAGAAGAGATACTATTTCAGCACCACCATTTCTTGTTCTTTCTATTAACTGTTTCAATTCTTCTTCTCCAATTAAGTATCTCAATGGAACTCCAGCAACAGTGGTAAAACTGACTATGGGAACCATAGTATCACCATGACTACCCAGAACAAAAGCATTTATGTTATCCATTGAAACATTCAACTTCTCAGAAATGAAGTATTTGAACCTTGCTGAATCAAGAACACCAGCCATACCCATTACTTTAAATCTTGTCCATCCATAATCTTTTAGAATTTTGTAAGCCAAATAAGTCATGACATCCAAAGGATTGGAAACAACAATTACTATACTACCTGAACAATACTTATAAATATTAGAAACAACTTCTTTCATTATGTTGGCATTTGTGTTAAGTAAATCTTCTCTTGACATTCCTGGTTTTCTTGCAATACCAGCTGTTATAACAACTATATCACTATCTTTTATATCTTCATAACTATTACTTCCCTTAACAGTTATGTCTGAATTGAATACAGAAAGCATTTGCATCATATCTAAGGCTTTACCTTTTGGCATGTCTTGAATTACATCAACCATAACAACATCAGCAAGTTCATTCATAGCTATTAATGACGCTAATGTTGCTCCAACATTTCCAGCACCAATTATACTGATCTTTTTCATAACATACCCCTCTCATTTTCTGGGACATTTTTATCCCGCATTCCCAGAAAGCGGTAATATCTCAAATATTCATAAAAGTTTAGTAAACTCCAGATATCTCTGCTCCAAATTTTTGTCACTAATAATAGAAATTAGGTAATCAGTAAACTCTTTAGTAGTAGCTCCGTCGCTTCTACCAGTAACAGAAACTTTTTTTTCAAACTGAAGAGCTATATCCAAAGCCATATCTATTCTCTTTGATAAATCATTAAGTCCAATATACTCCAGCATCATTGAGGAAGCTTTGATAATACTGGATGGATCAGCATAATGGTGTCTATTTTCTTCAACCATTCTTGGGGCGCTACCATGTATAGCTTCAAACATAGCATATTTAGTTCCAATATTAGCTGAGCCAGCTGTGCCAACGCCACCCTGAATCTCGGCAGCTTCATCAGTAAGAATATCCCCAAACAAATTGGGCAGTACAAAAACTTGAAATTCATTCCTTCTTTTCTTATCAAGCAATTTGGCTGTTATAATGTCAATGAACCAATCATCAGCCTGTATTTCAGGATATTCCTTTGCAACATCATAAAAAACCTTCAAAAATATACCATCTGTGACTTTTATAACATTCGCCTTATTTACAGCGGTTACTCTATTAAAACCATTGTTTTTAGCATATTCAAAAGCCATCTTTATTATCCTATAGCTACCAAAATAACTGATAACTCTAAAATCTATACCGAACACGCTTTCGAATTCAATACCTTGCGAACCCAAAGTATATAAATCTTCGGTGTTTTCTCTGAAAAAAATCCAATTTATTTTTTCTTGAGGAACCCTAACAGGTCTAACATTAGCAAACAAATCTAAAATTTTTCTAAGTGTAACGTTTGCACTTTCTATGTTGGGAACACCTATACCAGCCTTTGGTGTAGTCGTTGGTCCCTTTAATAAAACATTACACTCCAATATTTTTTGTAAAACATCTTCAGGAACAGACTTCATCTCTCTTATTCTTCTTTCTATAGTAAGTCCTTCTATATCTTGAAAAATGAGATTACCTTTTTCTATCTCTTCTTTAAGTAAAAAATTGAGAAATCTCTTTGTTTCTTTTACGATATATGGTCCTATTCCATCTCCACCAATAAAACCTATTTTTATTGGTCTTAATTTGGTGAAGTCTATAAACTCTCGATTAGTTCCTATTTTTTCTATTCTTTCAAATTGTTGGATCACAAGATTTTCAAAATACTTTTTTGCTTCTTCTATTGAGTCATTTGAAGGTTTTAGGATTTTCATCTACACCTCCAAATAATTAATCAATATTGTCCATAAGATTTTTTATCTTTTTCTTTATCCTCTGGATAGCATTATCAACAGATTTGGGAGAAACATTAATCTTTTTCCCAATTTCAGAATAAGTTAATCCCTGAGCTCTGAGCTTAAGTATTTCTTTCTCTCTATGAGTTAAGTTAGATAATAAAGATTCTTTAATCCTATTTTTTTCAATAAAATCTATTATGGTATCTTCTATTGAGGTTTCTTGATAAGAGCCTTGTATAATTCTCGAAGGAGAGATATAATCGTAGAGACTTTTTTCTCCAGAATCTTCATCAAACAAATTCGATTCCAATGATATTGGATTCCTCAATATTCTTGCTTTGTTTCTGTTTGAAGATTTTATAGCTGTGGTTATTTGGCGTTGAACACATAAATTAACAAAATTGAAAAAGCTGCCCTTGGTTTTATCAAAATCCTCAACAGCCTTAAGAAAACCTATATACGCTTCTTGAATTATATCTTCTCTTTCCCCTCCAGGTATATAGAAAGGTATTACTTTGGAAAATAGGAATTTTGAGTATCTTTGAATAAGAACTTTAATAGCTTCTTTATTGCCGGCTTTAGATAATTCAACAAGTTCTTCATCAGTAAGTTTTCCCAATTCGTTATTTGAAAATATACTATCTGTTATGTTTTTATCTATTTTTTTATATTTAGTATCTTTTTTCTTCATTTCTTATTTTTGATAATTATCCTGTGATCAAATGTTTTTCTTTCATCATATTCAAAATACTCATCCATTCTAACTACATCTTGCTGGTTATAAATTGCAAATTCATATGTATTTTCCATTTCTATTACTTTGGTTGGACATATCTGTTCACACAGTCCACAGAATATACATGCACTGACATTGATTTCAAATTTTTCTACTACTGTTCTACCTAAACTATCTTGCAAAACCTCCATTCTTATAGCTTTGACAGGACATATTTGAGCACAATATCCACAGGCAATACATACCCCACTTTCACAACTCAGGCATCTTATACCCTCTTCTATACTGTAGTCATTAATGTCTACCTGATTCTTTACATATTCTGGTAATTTAGCCATAAATCCCCCTTTTCTCTAAACAGCCACCGATTTTTTATATACTTTATGAACATTAAGAGGTCCCAGTATTCTTAAAAAGTCATTACTCAAAACAGGAGGAACGCTATTGGTTAAGTAATAATGAACTTTTTCAGCTGTTCTATTACCACTTGCTAAGGCGACTATAGCTGGTTGAGGACCATAACATGCTTCACCAGCAGCAAAAACCTTTGGCCTACTAGTTTGACCAAATCTATAAACAAAACCATTTACCATTGTATCAAATCCATCAACCACTATCTCACCTCTGCTACCTACAATATCTTTGGGAACAAAAGGAATATCTATATCTCTTGAAACAGCCAATATTATAGTATCACATGGTATAACAAATTCTTCTGAGGTTCTAATTATTTTTTTTCTCCCATTTGGAAGTAAAGGACCATAAACACATTTTGCAACTTTTAAACCTTTTATATTATTATTTTCATCAACAACAACTTCAAAAGGCATAACTTGGCAAATAAATTCTATGTCATCATCTTCTTCGGCTTCCACTTTTTCCTCTTCGCTTACTGGTATGTCTTCTCTAGCTAATATATCAACTATTACCACTTTATCAGAAAATACTTTTTTACAAGTTCTTGCGGCATCTATTCCAGTTCCTCCACCACCTATAACAACCACTTGACTTCCTATTTTATAACTTCTTATACCAAGATTCCAATCTTCCAAAAACCATTCAGCTTGAATGATATTAACCTTTTCAGCATTTTTCAGATTAAGTTTTCTTGGTTTAGTAGCACCAACAGCAATAACAACAGCATCGTAATTATCTTCTAATTCACTAAATAGTATACCACATGGTTCCAAATGATTAATCTGTTCATTATAATTCTGTAAATCATTAAAAGAAATAACCTTACTGTATTTATCCTTTTCATCCTCAGAAATGACACTAACATTATAGAATATTCTACCATTTTCAGTAAAAACTATGAGATTTTCATATTCCTTATTCATTAGATCTTTATCCAATCGGAAGAAAGCAACGCCAGAGTAAAGATAACCTCCACAAAAATTGTATTTTTCGAATAGGTCAACCTTATGTCCAAACCTCAATAATCTGTGAGCTGCGGCAATTCCAGCAGGTCCAGCACCTATAACAGCAATTCTCTTGTTGGTCGGTTCAGAAACAATCGTATATTTAACAGTATCTCTATTTTGATAATAGTTCATTATATTATATTCACTGATCGCTTTCTTTATCAATCTAATAGCTATGGGTTTATGATCCTGAACTCCCCTACTACACGTTGTCTCACACGGAGCGGTACAAAGATTACCAAAACAAAAGGCAACTGGATTATTGACACTCTCTTCACTAAGAGATTTAATGAAGTTATTTTCTCCAGCTAACATAACGTAACCTCTGGCATCAACATTAGCAGGGCATCCCCTAACACATGGCGGTAAATTGAAGGAAAAATTTAGATACTTCGTTCTTTCGTATATTGTTTCTTTGGTATTAAAAGCTCTAACTCTAACCTTGCCTCTCCAACGTGAAAAGGGTTCCCTTATACTTAAGGGATAATTGATAGTATAAATAGGTTCCTTCAAAAAATACTTATACGTTATATTTAACCCTTCTATTAACCTTCTGAGAGAATCAGCTAAAAAATTTAAACTACCTAACATAATTTCCTATCTCTCCTATCCCTCCTAAGTGTACTTAGGAACATTTTTATACTTATTTGACAATTTTATATTTTTGAGAGATGCTAAATAAATAACTACAGCAAATATAATCCAGGAAAATAAGGGAATAAACACATTTTGACTCTTAAATAGCAATACATCAACAGAGGCGAGTAACATGTGTATTAAAGTTATAGGTATAAAGGCTTTCCATGCCAAGTCCATCAAATGATCTATTCTTATCCTTGGATAGGTCCATCTGAAAAACATTATCAATCCAACAATCAAGAAAGTTTTAAAAATGATCCAGATGAAATTATCATTTACTGCTAATATAGATTCATATATTCCCCAACTCTGCAAAACAGGGGAGATAGCATTAAGCAAAGAATGAGGAATAAGAGAATACCCTCCCAAGAATATTGTGGCTATAATAGCACTGTTGAAGAACAAATATCCATACTCTGCAAGATAAAAAAGAGCAAAAGCCATACTACTGTATTCAGTTACAAATCCGGCAACAAGTTCTGACTCAGCTTCTGGTAAATCAAAAGGAGCCCTGTTATTCTCAGCAACCATAGACCACAGGAATATTATAAACATAAGTGGTTGGTAAAACACTAGCCAAAAATAAGTATTCTGAAAATTCACTATATCAACAATTTTAAAACTACCTGTGAATACCGTAACAGATAAAAAAGACAAAAGAAGAGGTATCTCATAGCTCAGCATTTGGGCCACTGTTCTCAAACCACCAAGAAGAGAATATTTATTATTAGAAGCCCAAGCAGCAATCACAAGAGACAAAACCATATAACTTGAGACAGCAAAAATGAACAATAATCCAACATCTAACTGATTCAATAAGATATAGTTATTTGAAAAAGGAAACATTCCAAAAGCTATCACCACAGTGACAAATGCCAAAACAGGAGACAAAATAAACAGGAAAGGATAAGAACCCTGAGGAACCATTATTTCTTTCTGAATAAGTTTAATAACGTCAGCAATAGGTTGGATTATTCCTCCCAGCCACATATTTTTTGATCCAGCTTTAAGAAGAAAAGGAATATTTATTAGAGTTGGTCCCATCCTACCCTGAATCTTTGCAGACAGCTTTCTCTCTATCCAAACATTAACTATAACACTTACCATTAATACAGTAATGATAATAAGTGTTCCTATGACAGAAGAAAAAACCAGCCAAGGTACGGTTCCAAATCCTTTCCAAAAACCACCGTTTATTCCCAACAAATTATTAACGAAATTCAGAACTCCAAACTTATTAAGAAGCAAATAAAATGGTAAAAATAGAAAAATCAATATAAAAGAAACCAGAAAATAGAAAACCAATGTTTTTAAAGTAAAACTGATAAACCTGAGAATATCATTTTTCATTCAGCACCTCCAAAGAAGATAAAATCCATAGCTTTCTTCCATATTTTTCTTCAGACAAAAAAACTTTCCTTTCAAAATAAATATGGATTACGAAGAGTACATACTGGCACCATAAAAAGTACTTAAAACTTTGTATAAATGACTTTCTAACTTATTAACATTCTTCAAATTCATTTTATAATCATTGAAATCTATAATGGAGGAGTTTAGTGTTTGATCTTTTGTGATAATTTTTGTAATTAATTCATTGTGTATATTTGTTTTCATAAATTGATTATTGTTATTTTTGTCATTATTAAGAAAAGACAATCTAACGTTTTGAGAATATAGATAATCCTTATCTTCATATGAATTGGCTATTGGAAAACCTGCTATAGTATTCAAAATGGAGTCCAAATTTCTTACAAAGATATCAAAATTATTCTCATTCATAACCAAACTATTAATAAAAATAGAAAATTTTGT
>JANXBF010000012.1 GCA_025057615.1 Candidatus Calescibacterium sp.
CATTAATTAGTATTTTACCATTGTTGGGTTTGGCAAGTCCTACCAGCATATAAAAAGTTGTTGTCTTTCCTGCTCCATTTGGACCCAATAATCCTACTATTTCACCTTGTTTTATTTCCAAACTGATATTGTTTACCACAACCCTTTTTGAATATATTTTTTTAAGATTGTAAGCTTTTAAAGTATCCATTATTTGCTATTGAGAGTTAAAGTTTTTATCTAATACTGCAAAAGAAGGTTTATCAGCTTCTTCGAATACTAATATGAAGCCCTCCGAATATTTTTGCATACCCATTATTCTTCCACCAAATATACTACTTTCTTTGACTGTTCCATCTTGGGATAAACTTTTTATGCTGTTTGATTCGTCAAATAGTATAAATTCTTTTTGGTTAAAATCGAACCATATTTTGGTGTAATTTCCTTCTAAGTCTATAATTTTTAATGCAAAACCATCGAGTGTATATATTCCAACCTTTCTTTTACCCATTGAAATGTAATGTAGAACTACGAATTTATTTGAGCCAACATCTATGCTATACACTGCTTCATTAAATTTTATGTTCTTTTGGTTTAGCCATCTCATCCATAAGAATTCAGATTGGGTAAAAATAGAAATAAAAACATTGTTTGCAACATAAACCTGATTATTTTTTATAACAACATCAAAAAATTTTACTAAATTTTTCTGGTTTAGTAAAGTTATCTTTTGTGTATTTTTTTCATATTTGAAGTATCTTATTGAATAATCTGTGAATATCAGAAAATATGTTTCTGCTTCATTTTCTTTGACTACTTTTATATCTTTGATTTTTTGGTTAAAACTGAATTCAGCTTCTTTTTTCAAAAGAATACTGTCCATTATATGAATTCTATTTTCTTTTGATAAGGCTATTTTTTCGGAAGATATGAAAAAGACATTATCATAATGTTCTTGAAATTCATGCTCTTTTACTAATTTTTGATCTTCCAAATTGAATAAGTAATATTTGTTATAGAGATAAAGGAAGCATGCATATTTTTCATTGGGTGATATACTCAAAGATAATCCTAATTTAGATATAAATTGGATATATAATAAGAAAACGAAGAGGCATTTTATATCAAAAATTTTTGCTTTATTCATATTTAAATAAATTATCTATTTTAATTTCAAAACCTTCTGAAAGTATTCAGAAGGTGTTTCAATGGTTTTTACTGTTCTAAAGGTTCTATATTGTTTTCTTTCAATTTATATTCCCTGCTACAGTATGTGCATTTTGTATAGTTATGTTCAAATTTTAGTTTTGTGCCACACTTGCATACCCATCCTATTTGTTTGGCAGGGACTCCTACGACTAGTGCATAATCTGGTACATCTCTGTTTACTACTGCTCCTGCTCCTATAAAAGCGTATTTACCAATTGTTATTCCACATATTATTGTTGAATTTGCTCCAATAGTGGCTCCTTTCTTTACTATAGTTGGTCTGAACTCATTTTTTCTTTCTATAAATGCTCTGGGGTTATATACATTTGTGAATACGCAAGATGGTCCACAGAAAACGTCGTCCTCTAGGGTAACACCTTTGTATACAGAGACGTTGTTCTGAATTTTGCAATTGTTTCCTATTTTTACATCTGGGCCTATCATAACGTTTTGTCCAATGGTAACATTTTCTCCGATTTCTGTGTTTTTAAGGATATGACAAAAGTGCCATATTCTTGTGTTTTTACCTATTTTAACATTTTCATCTATATAGCTGCTTTCATGAATAAAATAATTGGAATTGGATGAATATGAAGCTTTTTTATTTTTTATGGATTCTTCTGATTTTTCTATTATTCTTAAAACTCTTATGGCTTCATCTGCATTTGTCAGAGGTTGTTTGTTGTGTTCTATACATTCTATAAAATGTAGTATTTCATTGTAAAGTGGTTCAGATTTCTCAGTTTCTATTACTTGGGGATCTGATTTTTGGGTGGTTGGTATTTTACCTTCTTTCCATTCTATTTTATGTGGGTAAAAGAATAGTTTTTCTTGTGATAGATCATCAAAGACTATCATTCCATTGGAACCAATGACTGTTAGTTTATGTTCTTTAAAGGGGTTAAGCCAACTAACGAATATATGTGCTTTAATATTATTTGAAAATTCCATTGTTGTCAAGGTTATATCAAAAATGTTTTCTGTTATATAAGACCCAGCGAAAGCTTCCACATTTGTGGGTTCTTCATCTAGCAAATACAGAATTACTGATATATCATGTGGAGCAAATGACCATAAGATGTTTTCTTCCGTTCTTAATTTTCCTAAGTTGAGTCTATTTGAGTATATGTAGTGTATTTTGCCAAGTTTACCTTGCTTAATTAATTCTTTGAGTTTTCTGACTGCGGGATGGTATAGTAGTAGATGACCTATCATTAAAATTTTCTGATTTTGTTCTGATAATGTCTTTAATTCTATTGCCTGTTGCGTATTAAGAGCTAATGGTTTTTCTACGAATACATGTTTTTGAGTTTTTAAAAAAAATTTTGCCAATTCGTAATGTGTTGAAGCTGGTGTGGATATTAAAACTGCATCACTTGATATTAGATCTTCTATATTTGATGCAATGGTTACTTTTGTATTTTTTATGTCTTCAGAATATTTTGATAGAATATATTTAGGTTTTTCTTTATCTGTATCAAAGATTAAAAATGAATCTATGTTTTCATTACTTTTTAATATTTTTATTACGTTTCTGAATATGTTTTCTCCCCAGTATCCCAGCCCTATTTGTGACAATTTGTATTTTCTCATCAGTTTATATAATTCTGCGAAAAAGTTTCTTATCTTTCCGAAAGGGAAGCAATTGATGAAGAAAAAATTCATTAGTGTAGTGAATGTAGTTGATATTATTGTTAATTTGTTGAAGATAAGATCTGTAACAGGTTGTGAAGATAATTTAAGAAAATATATTATTGATTTTATAAAAGATAAGTTAAATTTTCAGGTTATCAGGAATAATGTTGTTGCTTATCCTAAGAATGACAAAGGTAGTTATCCGATTGCTTTTGTGGGCCATATAGATACTGTTAATAATGCTAATGATAAAGATGGTATAATGGAAGGGGATAGGATTTTTGGTCTTGGTGCCAGTGATATGAAAGCTGGTATTGCTGTTATGTTATCTCTTATAAATAAGTTTAGTGATTTACCACTATTGTGGATTTTTTATGACAGAGAAGAAGGTAAGTACGATGATAACGGATTAAATTTGGTTTTCCAAAATTTTGGTGATCTTCTAATGAAAGCTAATTTTGCTATTATTTTGGAACCAACTTCTAACAATATAGAAATGGGTTGTAACGGTGTTATCAATTACGGGATATGGATTAGAGGTAAATCTGGACACTCCGCAAGAAGAAATACTTATCAGAATCCTTTTTACCTTTCTATTCCTGTTATTAAATACCTGGAAAGTTATGAGCCTGAGGTATACAAAAGGGTAATAATGTTTTCCAATAAAAGTTATGAATTATCTTTTGTTTCGAATGCAGTTATTACGCAGATAAAGGGATTAAAGGATCTATATACTGAGAATGATTTTAGAAATGTTGTTCCAGAATACTGTTTCTTAAATGTTAATGTTAGGTATACTCCAAATCATGAATTTGCTAATTTCAACGAAGATTTTAAGAAAGGTTTGGAAAAATATAGTATCTTTAAGTTGGATGTTATTGATTATGCTCCTGCTGGGAAAATAATAATGAACAAATCTTTGGAACATTTTATTGATTGGTATCTTGATAATGGTGAGTTTGGGGTTTTTGCTAAGCAGGCTTGGACAGATGTTGCAAGATTTACTTTGCATGGTATTCCTGCTATCAATTTGGGACCTGGAGAACCTACGCAAGCCCATCAAGTGAATGAGTATAGCTACATATCTAAGATGGAACAGTTGGAATTGATTCTCAACAAATACTTGGTGAGTTTAAGGATATAGAAAACATTTGTACCATTTATCTTTCTTTTTATAAAATAGGATTCTTTTATGTAACCTGAAAGGTTTTTCTTCCCATATTTCTATCTCCTGTGGTTTGATAATAAGTCCTCCCCAATGCGGTGGTCTGTCCACGTCTTTATCTTTGAATTTTTCTACGTATACTTTGAACATCTCTTCTAGCTTTTGGTAACTGTCCAATTTTTGTGATTGCTTTGATATATAAGCTGATATTTGGGATTCTTTGGGTCTACTTTTAAAGTATTTTGTTGATTCTTCTGCAGGTATTTTTTCAGCTGTTCCTCTTATTCTTATCTGTATTCCTAATTTTTCCCAGAAGAAAACCAGTGCTACAAATGGGTTTTTATGTATTTCTCGTCCTTTTTTTGATTTGTAATTCGTATAGAATACTAGACCTTTTTCGTTTATTTCTTTTATTAGTACACATCTTGAATTGGGCTTATTATTTAAACATGTTGATAAAACTGCAACGTTGTGGTATCTTAAACCGATCTGTCTTGATTTTTCAAAGTAGTATTGAATTATCTGTATGGGGTTATCATTCATGTGGTATTTGTTTTCATTTCTTTGCTTCTTCTTTGTGTTATTTTTTGACTGAAATTTTCTATACCATTTTTTATTGATTTATAGGCATAATATGATATACCAACTATATCTCCGACTAATGCTATTCCTATTAGATATGGTGCAGCTGTTGCCAGAGCTGGTAAACTAACTGCTGCAGCGGCTGCTCCTACTACCCCTAATAAATCGGTTATAACTCTAGCACCGCTAACTCCCAAGTCTATTTTTCTCTCTTCTAGTTCTCGTAGTAATTTTTGAATTTCGTTTTTTAACTGATTTTTTTGTTCTTCTGACATTTTTTCTATTTCTTGACTTAAGATTTTTGTTTTTTCATCTATTAGTTTCTTTAGATTATTTTTTTCTCTGAGTTTTTTAATGAAATGCCATGTATCAAGTCCAAGTGTTACTCCTCTAAATGCTCCGAGTAGTATTTTGTCTACGATTTCTGAAAATGAACTATATACACCACTTAAAACGTTACTTTTTAATTGTTCTGCCACTGTTTTGAAGGCGAATGCTGGATTTTGTTCTATGAATTCCTGAGCTGTAAATGTTGATGAGCTTAGTAAATCTTGGGCGTATCCTATAACATCCGCAACTTTTGAGTTTAGTGGAGTAAATGAAGCACTGGTGTTATTAACGTTAATATTTAGATTATTTGATTCTTTTTTGTTTGCTAAACTAGAATTTTCTTTTGTTTTTGCTAATAATACGTTGTTATTAATATTTACATTGTTTTTTACTTCTCCCATTTTTTATTTACCTCCAAATTTTTAGTTTTTTCTTTTTATAAATTTATCTTAAATTTGTTAGGATGTTTTTTTAGTAAATGTAAAAAAAATGTAAAAAAAAGTCAAATTTTTTTGTTTTTTGCTTGTTTGAAGGCTTTTGGGCATTTGTGAAAGAATAATATAAGGGTTACAGTAAAAATAAGGGGTGATTTATTTATGGAAAAGCTACTTGAAAAAGTATACGATTGCAAGGAAATAGAGAATAGTCTTATTCAAAAGTTTTACTCTGAGGATGTGTTACCGAAGTTTAGTTCTCCAGCTTTTTCAATAGTTATTCCTCCACCTAATGTTACTGGCTCTCTACATATGGGACATGCTTTAAATTCAACTATTCAGGATTTTTTGATAAGATTTAAACTTTTGAGAGGATATGATTCTGTTTGGTTTATTGGGACTGACCATGCGGGTATAGCCACTCAAACGGTTGTCGAAAAAAACTTACTTAAACAGGGTATCAAAAGGAATGATATATCAAAACAAGAGTTCCTGCAAAAAATATGGGATTGGAAAAATGAATATGGGAATATAATTTTGGAGCAATTTAAAAGATTGGGGTTATATGCAAATATATCTAGTTCTAGGTTTACTATGGATAAATATTATTCTGTTGCTGTTAGAAAAGCTTTTGTTGAACTTTATAATAAGGGTTATGTTTACAAAGGTAAGAGAGTTGTTAATTGGTGTCCAAGATGTTTGACCAGTCTTTCTGATTTGGAAGTTGTTCATAAGACAACAAAGACGAAATTGTATTTTGTTAAATATAGGTTGTTAGATGATGATGGATATTTGGTGATAGCCACTACGAGACCTGAAACTATATTGGCTGATACTGCTGTTGCAGTTAATCCAAATGATGAAAGGTATAGTAAATATATTGGTAAGCGTGTTTTGGTTCCACTTGTTAACAGAGCTGTTCCGGTTATAGCTTCTGAAGATGTTGATATTGAATTTGGAACTGGAGTTTTGAAGATAACTCCTGCACACGATTTTAACGACTACAAAATATATCAGAAAAATAAAAATATTGGAATAGTAAATATTTTCAACACTAAAGCTGAACTAACTTTGAATGAAATAGAGTTCAATGAGAATCTGTTGAAGTACAATGGTTTGGAAAGATTCAAACTTAGGGAAGAGATTGTAAACGATTTAGAAAAATTTGATTTGTTAGAAAAAGTGGAGGATTATTTATCCAATATAGGGTACTGTTATAGATGTGATACGATAATAGAGCCTTATTATTCTGATCAGTGGTTTATATCAATGAAAGATTTGGTTAAGAAACCACTTGAATTAGTGGAACAGGATAAAATAAAGTTTTATCCTCAATCTTTTAAAAAAGTTGTTATTGATTGGTATAATAATATAGAGGATTGGTGTGTATCAAGACAGATAGTTTGGGGTCATAGGATACCTGTTTTTAATTGTAGGGCTTGCCGGAATATTTGGGCTTCTGAGGAAGATGAGAATAGGTGTTCTAAGTGTGGTTCTGAGGATGTGTTTCAAGAGGAGGATGTTTTGGATACCTGGTTTAGTTCTGCTTTGTGGCCATTTGCTGTTATGTATTGGCCTTGTTCCGATTTTGAGAAATATAGGAAATGTTATTATCCTACTGATGTTTTGACCACGGCTCGTGAAATAGTTTTTCTATGGGTTTCAAGAATGATTGTTATGTCTGTGTTTTTTTTGGATGAGATTCCCTTTAAGGATGTGATAATACATGCTGTTATTTTAGCTCCTTCTGGTAAGAGGATGAGTAAGTCTTTGGGAACAGGTATTGATCCTCTTGAGTTGATAGATAAGTATGGTGCCGATGCTGTCAGAATGGGACTTATTATACAGACTGCGGAATCACAGGATGTCAAATTTAGCATAGAAAAAATAGAAATGGCACGGAATTTCATAAATAAACTCTGGAATGCAGTAAGATATTTACAGCTTAAAAAGGAGAAAAAGATCCAGAACGAATTTGGAGATGAATTAGTTAGCCTGATAAATAATTGGTTATTTACTAACCTATTTGAGTTAACTGATAATCTTGAGATTTTTGCAAAAGAATACAGGTTTTTTGATTATTCTATGTCGTTATACCATTTTGTTTGGAATGTTTTATGTGATTGGTATATAGAATTCTCTAAATTTTTCAATTATAGTCAAATAGAGGAAACGGTTAATATAGTCTTGAGGGTTGTTCTTTTGTATTTACATCCTATTGTTCCGTTCATTACATCTTACATATATGAGAGGATGTTTGGTGAGCAAATTGTTAAACAAGATGTAATTAAATTTATGAATTATATTAAAAATAAATTTGTCATAGATGAGACTAAAAGTCAGTATGTGCAAGATTTTGTGGATAGTGTGAAGGAGATTAGACCTTTTGTAAATGAGATACTGCAGCTGACTTCTCAGAATACAGTCAAAATAAAGATAGATTTTAAAAATGATAAATTTCCGAAGAGTTTTGAAGAACTTTTTTATAGCTTTACTAAGACTGTACATGGTTACGAACCACAATCTTTTATCGTTAAAACAAAATTAGGTGATGTCATTATCTATATTGATGAAAAAAGTTTTAATAAATATAAGGATTTTTTATCTAAAAAAGTGGAGGAGTTAAAAAATAAAAAACAAAAGATTGAGAAGTTACTATCCAATAGGGATTTCATAGATAAAGCTGATAAAAACGTTATAGCAAATTATATTGAAAATTCACAAAAGTTAAAAGAGATGATAGAAATTAATGAAAGAATACTGAAAGAATTATGAATTGTGATTTTTGTGGTAAAGAAGTTGAAAATAAAGTCATACTAAAAGGTAAGTCTTCTAGTATATGTGAGAGTTGTGTATTGGAGAGTTATAAAACTCTTGAATTAATTAGAAACTCTTCTGGGAATTCAAAAAATGTTAAATTGCTTACCCCTTTGGAAATAAAGAAGCATCTTGATGAGTATGTTATTGGTCAAGAGAGAGCTAAAAAGGTTCTATCAGTTTCTGTTTATAATCATTACAAAAGGGTTTTAACTGGTAATGTTAATGATTTGGTAAGAGAGTTAAATTTGGAAGATGTACAGTTACCGAAGTCGAATGTTCTATTGATTGGACCTACTGGTTCTGGTAAGACTTATTTGGCGAGTACTTTAGCTAAGATATTAAATGTGCCATTTTCTATATCTGATGCTACATCTTTGACAGAGGCTGGTTATGTGGGGGAAGATGTTGAGAATATACTCTTAAGATTGATACAGGCTGCCAATTGGGATTTAGATTATGCCCAAATGGGTATATGTTATATTGATGAGATAGATAAAATTGCTCGTAAGAGTGCTGATAATCCATCTATTACCAGGGATGTTTCTGGTGAGGGGGTTCAGCAAGCTTTATTAAAGATTCTTGAGGGAACAGTTGCTAATGTTCCTCCACAGGGAGGTAGGAAACATCCGCATCAGCAGTTCATACAATTTGATACAACAAATGTTCTTTTCATTGCTGGTGGTGCCTTTAGTGGGATAGAGGATTTGGTTAAAAACAGGGTAAAAACTTCGTCTTTAGGTTTCAGAGTTAATCCATCAAAACAAGAAGAGGTTGATTATATACTGTTTATAGATAGTGAAGATTTATTGAAATATGGTTTTATTCCGGAGTTTATAGGCAGATTTCCTGTGGTTGCTACACTTTCTAAATTAACTTTGCAAGAATTGGAGGATATACTTGTTAGACCAAAGAATTCTATAATAAAGCAGTATCAGAAGTTATTGGCTTTAGATGGAATTAGGTTGGAAGTGGATCAGGAAGCCATTAGTTTGATAGCGAAAAAGGCCTACGAAAGTAAGACCGGAGCGAGAGCTCTTAAATCTATTGTTGAAGGTATACTGTTGGATATAATGTTTGAAGTTCCTAATTCAAAAGGTATAAAACAAGTTATCATAACAAAAGAAGTTATTATAGACAATAAAAAACCGATTTTGAAATAGTATATGCAAGACCAAATAAAACTAAAAAAGAAGTTATTGAATTTTAATTACATTTTTTTTATTATTGTTGTACTTTTTAATTTGCTAAGTTATTTGAATTCCAAGACTATAGACTTTACCTTTTTGGCGGTAAGCTTTTTGATTCTTTTTTTATCTACTATTCCTTATTTTAGGGATTTTTCAGTAGAGAATTTTAAGATGACGTTTTTTATTCATGGGCTTGGGATTATTGTTTTGTCTGCTTTTTTATCTCTTAAGATGCCTGTTTTTATGTTTATGACTCTCTTTTCTACTGTTTACATTGTTCTTTTGTCTGTGTTTAAGGATTCCTATAAATATACTTTTCCTTTGATAACGCTGGTATTTTTGTTTTTATTTTTGTTCTTTTGGTTTGGAAGTTATCTTGATATTAAAATGTTAAAGGATTTAATGAAGATAGGGTTTTTTGATAGTTCATACTTTTATTTTATTTTTCTTGGTATTCTTGTTTTTGTTTTGGGTATTTTCGTAGCTAATCAGATGAGGGATTTTATTATGTCATTTTATAAATCTCAGGTTATGAGTGTTGTTAATAGTAAAATAGAAGAGGTTAATAGAATAGCACAGGAAAAGGCAAGAGAGGCGGAACAAAAGAATAGAGAAGCCATAATAATTAAGGAAAAACAAGAGAAAATATTTGAAATAAATATTAATCTTGCAAAAAAAGTGAAAAATGTAAAGGCTCAGTTACAATATATAGCTTCTGAATTGAAAGAAATGCTTTATGCTACAGGAGTTATTGTTTTACTTGATAAATCTGGGCTTATAAGTGCTGATTATTATATAGATGTTCCTCTACCTGTAGTTGAAATGTTGAAAGTTTCTCCCAGAAGTAGTGATAATGTTAAAAAGGTTATATCTAGGGCTATGAAAAATAAGGAAATTATACATATAAATAAAAGGAATGAAGTTTTTCATCCAGGTTTTTCAAGAGAAGAGTGTATAACTTTACTCCAAGACATTTCTAAACTCACGTTTGAAGTATATGAAATATTGCTTATTCCTATAGTAAATAGTTTTGGTGATGCTATGGGTTTATTTGTTGCTTTTAATAACAAATATGAAGGGTTTACTGATATCGATAAGAGGTTGGGTGAGTTATTGGGTGTTCAATCGGGGATTTTATTACATAATTCTATGTTAATTAAAAAGCTTGAGGATACTTTCTACGAAACTATTAATGCTTTTAGTAGTGCCATTGAAGCAAAGGATAAATATACTCCAGTTTTGCATACTTATAGGGTTGGTGAATTGGCTTATAAGGTGGCATTGGAAATGGGTATTGGAGAAGAAGAAGCAGAGAGAATAAAAATAGCAGGAATTTTACATGATATTGGTAAGTTGGCTATTCCAGATAGTATTCTGGCTAAGCAAGGACCACTTACCGAAGAAGAAAGAGAAATAATTAAGACCCATTCAGAAGAGGGTAGTAAAATATTATCCAAAATATCTTTCTTTAGGGAGAAAAGTATTCATATATATGTTTTATATCATCATGAGAGGGTTGATGGTAAAGGTTACCCTAAGGGCTTGAGAGGTAGGGAGATACCTTTAGCTTCTAACATTATTTCTGTTGCTGACACATATGATGCTATATCTACGCCTAGACCGTATAATAAGCAGTATGCTTCTGAGCAGAAGGCAATAGATATAATAAAAGCTGAAAGAGGAAAGCAGTTCTTTGAAGAGGTTGTTGATGCCTTTTTTAGAGTTTTGGAAAGGGAAAAAATGAAAAAGAAAACAGGAAGTTAAATGACTAAAAATGAATAACAAAAGAGTAAAGGAGGAATAACATGAAAATAACTTTCTATACAAGAGGTGTTGAGTTAGATGATCAAATGAGGTTAAAAATAAAGGAAAAATTTGATAGGCTTAATAGATACTTTTCTAAAATAGAAAAATATCAAGATGATGATACTCTTACTATTGATATACACATAGATTATCAAAGAGGAATATATAATGTAAAGATAATACTAGATCTTGATGGAAACGAATTGGTTATAAAGGATTCTGCAAATAATTTAATGGATGCTATCAACTCTGTTATAGATTCAATAGAGATAAAGCTATCTAAATATAAGGACAAAGTTGTTAGTGGCCATAGGCACAGAATAAAATTAATGGATGCTCAAGGTAATGAAGTTAACAGTACACAAGAGGTTGATATAATTAGGAAAAGAATAGAAGTTCCTGTTATATCTGAAAAGAAAGCTATAAATGCTCTTTTACAAGATAAGTCTCTTTACTATCTGGTTTTTTATAATAGGGATACTGATAAGATAAATTTGTTAACTAAAACTGAACAGGGATTTGTTTTAACGGAATTGGTGATATAATGAAAATATTAAAAAAAATATTCAGGTTTTTTGATCCAAATGAATGGGAAATAAAAAAGATTAGAAAGATTTTGACTAAAATCAATGAATTAGAGAAAGATATTTCCAAATTATCAGATGATGATCTGAAAGCTAAGACATTTGATTTTAAGGAGAGAATTAATAAGGGGCAATCGTTGGATGATATTTTACCTGAGGCTTTTGCTGTAGTTAGGGAGGCTTCGAAACGTGTTTTGTCAATGAGGCATTTTGATGTTCAGATAATTGGTGGGATTGTTTTACATCAGGGTAGGATTGCTGAGATGAAAACGGGTGAGGGTAAAACTTTGGTTGCTACTTTGCCTGCTTACTTAAATGCTTTGACTGGTAAAGGTGTTCATATAGTAACTGTTAATGATTACTTAGCCAAGAGGGATGCTGAATGGATGGGGCCAATATACAGGTTTCTGGGTCTCAGTGTCGGTTATATTCAGCAACTTATGGATAAAAATGTTAGGAAAGAAATGTATTCTTACGATATAACTTATGTTACCAATTATGAGGTCGGGTTTGATTATCTGAGGGATAATTTAGTTTATAGGTTGGAAGATAGAGTTTTAAGGGGATTGAATTTTGCAATAATTGATGAAGTGGATTCTATTTTAATAGATGAGGCAAGAACACCTTTAATTATATCTGGTCCTACTGATGACAAACCAGAGCTTTTTGAAAAATTTGCCAAGTTAGCGGAATTAATGGAAAACGGTAAACACTATACAGTTGAAGAGAAATCACACGCTATTTCTCTTACTGATGAGGGTATTGAATTTTTAGAAAAAAAACTGAATATTGATGATCTTTATAGTAATGAGAACTGGATTTATGCTTTCCATATTAATGCTGCTCTGAAAGCCAAGGAATTTTTTAAAAGAGATAGGGAGTACATAGTTGAAGATGGGGAGATTATTATAATAGATGAGTTCACAGGTAGGAAAATGTACGGTAGAAGATTTTCCGGAGGTATTCATCAAGCTATAGAGGCTAAGGAAGGTATACGAGTGAAACATGATAACAGGACTTTGGCAACTATTACTTATCAAAATTTTTTCAGAATGTATGAAAAATTGGCGGGTATGACTGGAACAGCTGCTACTGAAGAAGAAGAATTTAAACAGATATATAATATGGATGTTGTTGTTATTCCCACTTACAAGCCTACTAAGAGGAAGGATCATCCTGATAAGATATTTCAAAATGAGAATGCTAAGTTTGAAGCCTTAGTTGATTTTGTTGAGGATTTATACAAAAAAGGTAGACCTGTTCTTATTGGTACCAGAAACATAATAAAGAATGAGATAATATCTAGGATGTTAAGTGAACGTAAAATACCTCATAATGTTTTAAACGCTAAGAATCATGAAAGGGAAGCTGAGATAATAGCCCAGGCTGGTAAACTGTCTGCAGTTACAGTGGCCACTAATATGGCTGGTAGAGGAGTCGACATAATTTTAGGAGGTAAACCCCTTAGTAATGATGAGTTATGTAATTTACCCGATTGTAAAGTGGAGTTTAAACACACTCCTGAGTATCATAAGGTTGTTGATTTAGGTGGTCTTTTTGTTATCGGTACTGAAAGGCATGAATCAAGAAGAATAGACAATCAGTTGCGTGGTAGAGCCGGAAGACTTGGGGATAATGGCGATACCGTATTTTTTATTTCAATAGAAGATGAACTATTTAAGATATTTGGTGGAGAAACTTTCATTAATTTTGCTAAAAATCTTTTTTCTTCACTTGGGGAAAAAGAAAATATATCTTCTTCTCTTTTAGCCAAGCAGTTGGATGGAATACAAAGAAAGATAGAAACCACTCACTTTCAAATCAGGAAGACTTTATTGGCATATGATGATGTTGTTAATCGTCAGAGGGAAGTGTTTTATAAAGAAAGAGATAGAGTTATAAAGAAAGAAGAGATTTTTGATCTATTGAGTTCTACTGTTTCTGAGGTTTTAGAAAGAAATCTGAATTTCATACTGTCTTTTCAGGAGAGTATATACAATAGGGATTTTATTATAAGTAAAGTTAGAGATTTTTGGAATAACTTCAATTTGGATAAAAATTTGCTGCAAAAGATTGTTACGATATTTGCCGATAAAATTCCTGAATCGTTAACTTCTGAAGCTCTACAAAAGGTTTTCGATGATATAGATAATACTATTGTCAGTGTAATGATCTTTGAATTGAAGAGTAGGATACAGTTTGGAAATATACCTGATGATGTAGTATTGGAGGTCTTAAAGAATGTAATTTTAGAAATAATGGACAAACATTGGATTGAGCACTTACATAACATTGAATACTTGAGAGAGGGAATAAAGTTAAGGGGTTGGGGGAATATTGATCCTCTTACTGCCTTCAGAAGCGAGTCAAACGAACTTTTTGGTGAAATGATAACTAATATACATGATGATATAGTTAGAACTGTTTTCAACTTAATGATAGTTGTAAGATATAGTTAGTCTTTTTAAGAACTTTTAAAAGATCCTTGTAACTTTTTTTTTACAATTATTTAAAATTTTTTTAATTTTTTTTGAAGATAAATAGAAATAGATGGAGGTGAAAAGGGATGAGTTTTATGAAGGATCTTTTGGGTGATCATTATGAGTATATGAGGAAAGCTGTTGATGCAGCGTGGCAGAGACAACAGGTGATAGCTAGTAATATTGCTAACGCCACTAATCCAAATTATGTGGCCAAAGATTTAAATTTTGAAGAAGTTTTTGCTGAGATAAGAAAAGAAAAGTTTGATAAATCTTCTGATCCGTTTAATGTGAAGCTTCAAACTGATGACCCAGAACATATTTCTGGAGATGTAGAGTTAGCCAGTTATACTCCTGAAGCCTCTTCTACCGGTAAAAAGGTTGATATTAATGAACAGGTTAACAAATCACTAGAGAATCAGATACAATATCAAATGTTGTTAAGGGGTTCTACTTCTCCACTCAAATCGCTTACTGAAATATTTGAAAGGATGTAAAGGGGGTTGATATTCATGTTTAATCCAATAGATATAGTTAAGCCTAATAAGATTGCCAGTCCTTTTGTTGAAAACAGGTCAGTTTCGGAAAGTGGTATGGCTTCTTTTGGAGAAGTTTTGAAGAATGTTGTTGGGTCTGCTAATAGTAAGTTGCTTGAAGCTGGTGATATAAGTAGAAAAGTTGCTTCCGGAGAAGTAAAGGATATTAATCAAGTTGTTTTTGCTTGGCAGGAAGCAGGGCTTACTCTTAAGATGGTCAGAAGTATTACACAGAAACTTATTGAAGGTGCAAAAACTCTATTCCAAACAAATATATAAGGGGGGTATTGAAATATGTTTGACAGTTTAAGGATTGCTGCTACTGGAATGAGTGCAAGTAGACAGATGATGGATGTTATTGCTGAAAATATTGCTAATGCAAATACAACTAATACTTTGTCAGGGGAGCCTTATAAGAGAAAAGATGTCATTGTTGCTGCTAAACCTTTAAAAGATCCTGAAGACGAAGGGATACTAACTGTTAGTTTCAATGAAGAATTTGAAAATCAGCTCAGTGGTGTCCAAGTGGTGGGTATAAAACAGGATAGCACTGGATATAGAAAGGTTTATGACCCAAATAATCCCAATGCTGACAAAGATGGATATGTCACTTTGCCTAATGTCAATGTGGTTGAGGAGATGGCTAAGATGATACAAGCTTCGAGAATGTACGAAGCTAATCTTAGTGTGGTAGAGTCTGTCAAGGCTATGGCTACTAAAGCTCTTGAGAGTCTACAACAACAGTAAAGGATAGGTTTGGGATTAATCAATAATTATGGGTATAAAAATTTTATAAAGGAGTACAGAAGATTTTTAATCATAAAATAGGTGTACTTCTAACCGATCCTAATTATAAACATACTCTTGGCATAGCAAGAGATCTATCCAAAAAGGGTTACAGAGTCGGATGTATAGGTCCCAAATATTCGTTATGCAAATTTTCTAAACATGTAGAATATTATGTAAGTCCTAATGCATCACTGGAAATTGATACTGTTGTAAATGTAATAAAAAAAGGGAATTATGAATTTTTTATTCCAATAGGTGCCTCTTCAGTTGATTTTGTGAGTCGTAATAGAAATATATTGTCTCAGTATGCTAAAATATTTTTGCCTTCTCCAGATGTAATACAAAAGTGTATAAATAATAAAATTGAAGTAATAAGAATTGCGGAGAGTAATAATATAAGGGTTCCTACTACATACTACTTTGTTAATTATGAAGATTATCAAAAGAGTAAGAAAGGTATTAAATTTCCTGTTATCGTGAAATCAAATAGTGAAATTTATAAGAAAGCTCCTATTTATTGCAAAAATTTACAAAGTTTAGATATAATAATTATTGATTACTATAAATCTTTTGGCTTTTTACCTTTAATTCAAGAATATATTAGTGGTTTAGGGGTTGGTTTTTTTGGTTTATACGATAGAGGAAATTTGGTCCAGTTTTTTATGCATATGAGGTTGAGAGAAAATCCTATAAGTGGAGGACCAAGTGCATGTGCTATGAGTATTTATAATGAAAAATTGTATTTTTACGGAAAAAAAATTTTGGACAGCCTAAACTGGAATGGTGTAGCTATGGTAGAGTTTAAATTATCTGATTCAGAATTTTATTTTATGGAGATAAATCCTAAGTTTTGGGGATCTCATGATTTAGCTATATCTTGTGGTATAAACTTTGCAGAGCTGTTGATTAAAATGGGTAAGGGTAGTAACTTGAATTTCATTGATTATCCTAGAAATATAAAGTTTCATTGGCCTTTTTCTGAGGAATTCCAATTATTGTTAAAAAAACCTACGGTTTTACCATCTATTCTAATGGATTTTTTGGATCCAAGGGTTAAATCTAACATTGATATTAATGATTTTGCACCTCATCTTTATGAACTACTATATAGTATTTACAAATTAATTGGAAAATACTTGAGAATTTTTAGAGATATATTTGTTTTTGGATTTCGTGTGGGATTTATAAAGAATTTTTCTGAGCTTTTGGGGATACCTTTCTTGAAGTATTCCAAACTTGAGGATGGTCTGGCTTTTGGTAATCGACCTTCATTTTTGGGTTTGCTGTATCTTAAGATTCATGGTTACAATGCTATATTGGATCTCAGAGAAGAGTTTGATAGAAGAGAAAGTGATAGAGTAGAATATAAAAATATACCTATTAAGGAGTATTTTTCTCCTACGCTTGAACAAATAGAGGAGGCTATTGAATATATAAAAAAACATAAAAACAAGGGTGTTTACGTACACTGTAGACAAGGTATTAGCAGAGCACCTTTGATTATGGCAGCTTTCATAATGAAGGAAAAGAAAATGAATCACATTGAATCTATTAAGGTTATAAAAAAAATAAGGCCGTTTATTTATTTATTGCCTAATCAATTAGAAACACTTGAAAAATATTATCAATATTTGTTAAAAAATGCTGAAAATATACATTCCTAGAGATTATAATTATCAAGAAAGAAAATATATTATAGATACTATATTCCACGTTTTTTTGGAATTGCCATATGAGATATACACTCAAGAGAATTTGTGGCATTATAAAATCGTTTTACCAAATGGGAATATTCTTGTCATTGAGGATGGGTTCTGGAAAAATTTTTCTAAACCTTTGCAGTATTTGGATTCTAAAAATGTCCCTAGTGATATAAAAAAAGAAGTTGATATTTTTGGCGAATGTATTCCAATAATTTACGGTACGGATAAAATCAGCCTATTTGAAAATGATAAGTATAAGCAATTTACTCTAGGAGTCGATTTGTTTGCTTCTTGTTTTTTTATGCTTTCAAGATGGGAAGAGTATGTAAACAGTAAAAAAGATATTCACGATAGATTTTCAGGGTTGAATAGTTTAGCTTATAAAAAAGGTTTTATAGAAAAGCCTATAGTTAATCAATATGTGGAAATATTGTGGAAAATATTAAAATTTTTGGGTATTAACTATGAAAGAAAAAAAGAAGTTTTGTTTTTAATCTTACATACAGTATAGATAATTTTTTTGATCCTATTTTTTACAGTTATCCAAGATTAGTTAGAACGTTAGTTTCCAATATAATAACCCAAAGGGATATAAATAGATTTTTAAGGACTATAAGAAATTTCTTCACTAAAAATGATGAATTATATAATGGAATATATAGAATAATTAATCTGGCTGAAAAAAATAGCATAAAAGTAAAGTTTTATGTTATACCTTTGATAACCCATAATCTTGATAGTTTAATAGATATTGAAAATGAAAAGATAGGGAAAATTTTGAGAGATATATATAATCGAGGACATGAAATAGGAATACATCCTGGCTATAATACTTATAAAAATAAGGATCTATTTATGAAATCAGTTAATAAGTTGAAGGCAGTACTTGATAGGAATGGTGTTAAGGACGATAGGGTGGTAGGCAGCATTACTTGAGGTGGGATGTTAGTATTACTCCTTTGCTATGGGAAGAGGCGTGTTTGTCTTACGACAGTACACTAGGATTTCCAGATATTTCTGGATTTAGGTGTGGAGTTTGTTATGAATTTCCAATATTTAATATATTGGATAGAAGGGTTTTGAATTTATATGAAGTTCCATTGATTAATATGGACGGTACTATTATAGCTTATGAAAAAATGGGCTTTACTGAGAAAGCTTTGGAAAAATTCATATATTTTAAGAATATGTGTAAAAAGTACAATGGAGTTTATACTCTTTTGTGGCACAATTTATATGCTACTTCATCAAATGAAGTAAATTTTCTGGAAAATATAATTCTCTCTTAAAATTTTTGGTTTAATCTTCTGTTTTCTTAAAGAGTTCTCTGTTTAGGACTGACCATACTCCAAGTTCTGCCATATCTGTTGGGTACAGCTCTCCATTTAGGAAGGCATTCATTGTTGGATCTTTCCTTAAATTTGGTGCATATACTCCGTAGCTTGTCATTAGTGGTGAATATGGATGAACTGATTGAAGGGGATTAATTGGAAAATTAAAATTATGGGTTTGGGTTTGTTGGTTACTCAGTGTATTGAGTGAGCTAAATATTCCTTGGGGGTTGGAGAATAGATTGTTTATTTGATTGGGGTTCATAGTATTTAAGGTATTTATTAAGCTAACTTGGTTTGGTGGAATTGATGTTGTGGTGTTGAAAGCTCCTTGTGGGTTGGTTGTTGGCATAGAGAAAATTTGGACGTTAGGATTTGCAGAGCTTATTTGATTTTCTGTGGTATTAATTACATTATTTTGTTGAGATATTGATGTTTGTTGTGGTATTGTTGGTGGTGGGGAGTTATCGGGGGGAAGTATTTCTGATTCTTGGAGTTTCTTAAGGAAATCTTCTTGTTGGTTAGTTTGGGCAACTGGGGGTGTATTAGTTGTTGCTATTGCTGATGCTGAAAAATTCATGACCTTACTGTCACTGACTTGTACTGCTATTTTATATTTTTTTTGTGCTTCATCCAGAAGTTCTGTTTTCCCTTCGTTCATGTATTTAACTATTAAGTCAACTATTCTTCTTCTTTCGATTCTTAGTTGTTCTAAATCAAGCTCTTCTATTTGCTTTTTGTAATTCTCCAAATTCTTATCTAGAGTTATTTCACTTGATGTAATTTGGTTTTGTTCTTCTTTTTTTTCTAGAGATTTATTTATAAGTTTTTCGAAGGGGTCAGAGCTTATTTTTTCTTTGGGTGTTATATTTGTTTGTGGTATCTGAGTTGAGGGTTGAAATATTGGGGCATTTTTATTAGTATTGAAATCCATCATTTTTTCCTCCCGGAGTTTTTCATATGTTTCAAACTCCTTAACACAGAATCTTTAATTTCTTAATAGGAATATTTATTTAAAAATATTTTAAAAAAATGTTAATAAAATGTTAAAGTCATTTTGTTTAGTAAAGGGTAGAAGGAAACATTATAAAATTTCTATATTAGATTTCTTAAGATTAGAATAGAATCAACTTGGGAATAACTTGATACTTAGAAGATTAATAGGGGGGATAGGTGTGTTGGAATTATTATCCAAGATTGATAAAATTAAGAAGGTTATTGACAATAAGAAAGTGGTTATTCTTTTTCCTGGTCAAGCTAGTCAATATAAGTCTATGGGTTCCATTTGGTATAACTCTTTCTCTAAATACAAGCAGATTTTTGATTATATTAATCAAAAAGTAACTTCCTATTATAGAGATTTTATCGATGAGGATCTTTTTTCTCTGATTGAAAATGAACAGAAACTTAATATAACTCTTTACAGTCAGATATCAATTTTTACTGTTTCTGTATGTTGTTATGAAACTTTGAGAGAAGTTTTTGGTGATAGTCAGTGTTGTTTGGCGGGACACAGTTTAGGTGAGTACTCACTTCTTGTTTGTTCTGGATGTATATCCCTTGATAGTGGTATAGATTTGGTTGTTAAGAGGGGATACTATATGCATAACTATTCCAAGAATGGAACGATGTTTGCTGTCATTTACTCTTTTGATAATTCTTCTATAGGGTTGCTTGAGAGTATTCTCAAATCTTATAATTCTGTTGTGGCAAATTATAATTCCTATAGTCAGCTTATAGTTTCGTGTTCTGTTGAGGTTGTGGATGATCTAAGAGAGAGGATAAAAAAAGAGTTTTCGGGATGTAAAATAATACCTTTGAGAGTTTCAGGTGCTTTTCATAGTCATCTTGTTGATGTTGCTAATCAGTACTTACAAAAAGAGATAGATAAAGTTAGTTTTTCAAAACCTGTTGTTCCTATATGCTTAAACTCTTCTTTTTGTTATGATCCTCTTGAAATAAAAGAGATTATGAAAAATCAAATGGTGACTCCTGTGAATTGGATTAAAACTATTGAGACTATATATAACAGCTTTTCTGAGGTTGTTTTTATTGAAGTTTTACCAAATAAAGTTTTAACCAATCTTTCTAGGAAAGGATTTCCTTCAAATATAGCAGATATATCGTATAGTGTGGAAGAATTATAATTCGGTTAAATTTGTGGTGTATACATCGTGAATAATCTGCGAGAATTAGAAGAATTAAGGAATATTATTGGTTCTAATTTAAGTCAATTGGGTAAGAGTGTTCTGGATTACATCTTTGCAAAAATAAGGAATCATAGGTACATAAAAGGGTTACGTGAGATATCTTACCAGTATTACTTGTTACTACAAGATAAGCTGTTTTTGTCTAAGGTTTATAGAAATTTTTATGATGAAAATATTACTCAGTTGTTTTCGATAGATGTGGTTGATGTTGATGCTAATTCGGAGGAGGTTTCTAAGATATTTTTTGAAGTTAAACCTAAGTACTCTGTATTTGATCCTAAGAGTATTTTGAGTATAGCTGAATTCGTTGAGTCTTTTGTAAGTTTCAAGAAAATGTTTATTGAGTTTACCAAGGACAGGGATGGGTTTAAAGAATTAAGGAACTTTATTTCTTCAACATCAAATTTCAAGGATTTGCTAAATACTGTTTTTTATTTCATTGATAGGAAAGGTAATATTAGGGATGATTCCACACCTGAGTTAAAGAAAATAAGGCAAGAGATTTATAATTTAACTAAGGTTATTCCTCAGAAATTGGATGAATTTATAAGAGAAAATGGAAAATATCTTGTTTCTAATGGGGTTAGTTATAGAAATGGTAGGTTTGTTGTACTTCTTAATTCTCAATATGTTAGTAACTTTGATGGTATTGTTCAGGATTATTCTTGGACTCACAAGACTGCTTTTTTTGAACCTCATTTTGTAATAGACTTGAATAATAGATTTACTGTTCTACAGAGTTTAGAGAAAATTGAAATTCAGAAGATTATTACTCATATATTTGATAAGATAGTTGAGAATATAGATAATTTGGCAAATGTTTTTAGGGTTTGTTCTTTTTTGGAATTTTTTAATTCTTATTTTCGTATTTCTCCTTATTTTTGTAGCGTTGATTTTTCTGATAGTGATGTTGAAGTTTTAGGGTTGATTAATCCGCTTGTTAAGAATTGTGTTCCCATAGATGTAGTGTTTAAGAGGGGTTTAATGATAGTTGGTCCTAATAGTGGTGGTAAGAGCGTTGCTCTTAAGTCCATTGCTTTGTGTGTTTTATTTTCTAATATTGGGTTACCTGTTTTTGCTAAGTTTGCTAGGATTCCCTATTTGAAAGTTTTTTATGATGTTCCTGATCCACAGAGTATTAGTGATGGTATAAGTACTTTTTCTGGACACGTAAAGTATTGGAAGTTTGTAATAGATAACATAGATAGGAAGAGTTTGGTTATTATGGATGAGCCTGCTTCTGGGACAGATCCTTTTGAGGCCAGTGCCATTACTATTGCGATAATTGAGTATTTGCTTTCTAAAGGAGCTTTGGTTGTTTTTTCTACTCACTATAATAATGTTAAAAATTATTTTTATGGTAAAATTGATATTGCTTCAGTTAGTTTTGATTTTAATAATAATAGAAGTGATTATTACTTAGTCTATGATATTATGTTGCCATCACTACCTACTAATTTGCTTAAAGATTTGCCTTATGAAATTATTCATAGGATTCAGGAGATAAAGGATGAATTTGGTGCTTCTGGTTATGAAAAAAAATTAGAAAACATTTTTTTGAATATAATGCAGATACAACAAGAAGTAAAACAGAAAGAAAATCTAATAAAAACAAAGCTTATGGAAATAGAGAGAATGAAACAAGAAATAAAAAATAAAGTTAAAAATGAGATTTTTACCAAATTGTATACCCAATATTCAAAGGAAATTCAATTATTAATACAAAATTGGGAAAAAGAATTGGAGAAACTTAAGAGTAAGGGTGTTCAGAAATTGGAGAAAAAAATAAGATCTATTAAAAATTTTGATTTGAATGATTATTTATCTTCTTTGGAAGATATTGAAGAATCAATCTCTGTAAATGTTAACGACTTTGTTAAAATAAAGATATTTGATGAAATAGGTAAAGTTGTTGAAGTAAGGGGTAACAGGGTAACTGTTGAAGTCAATGGTAGAACCTATACTGTGGGTTTGGAGGATATAAAAAAAGTAATGATTTAGTTGCTTTATGATATGAAAGATGCTGAGTTTTATGAACATATAAAACAAAGTCTTAGGGAATCTGTTTTTGAAGAATCTTTGGAAAATTCTGTTGAATTCAAGGTAAGAGGTGTTCAGCAGGGGGTAAATTTATCCAGTTTGTACGGTGATTCCTATTTTTGTGAGGTTTTTCAGAGTATTGCTTTACCTATGGAGGTTATTCAGGCGATTGATGACAGCAATAAAGAGGCTATGAGGGGGATTTCTTTTTGGAAATTGGATCTTCCTTTAATTGATGGGCATGATTTAGATGATATAACAAAGCAGGTTATTTGTGTTCTTCAAAAGATATTGATGAGGGGTAAATGGACAATCCTTTCTCCTGACCTGGAAAAAAATCTAATGGATCTTTGGGGTATTAACAGTATTAGTTTGGATGATTTGACTCAAAAGGTTAATGATATTCTATCTTGTAGTTATTTTCATGTTCCTAAGGATGTTGGTATAAGGGATAGGAGGAAGAGAGATTTATATTGTAATTTTTTTTCCAATCTTTTGGGAAGTGATTATTACAAGTTTGTTATTCCGGATTTTGACTTGAGGCCAATTTTAAATTATTATGATTTATCTCATTATTTTGAATTTGATGTTGACTGTGATGTTGTTGATTTTATTATTTTCCATCCTTTTTTAGAAAAGTGTGGTAGGAAAGCAGTAGCAGTCAGTATAAGAGATTTGGATCCAGATTTTGTATTGAATTTTATAATGGGCCTTAATAAAGCAGGTATTGATTTTATTGAGGTACCTATTGAGAGTTTGGATTTTACGGATTTGGATTACGTAAAAAGTAAAATAGAACATGCTCTTTTAGATAATCAATTTGTAAGGCAATTAGTTGAGATTAAGAATAATAGTTTAAAGAGTAATAATTCTGGTGATAAAGTTGTTAATTTGATTAATGTTTTTAGGGTTGTTCATCAGTTACAAGTATCTATTTCAAAAGCTCTTGAGTATGGTTTTTTAAAATTTCAGGATTTTGAATGGAATTTGGTTACTGACATTGATAGAATCTGGGGTTATGAATTGGCGTCTAAAATAGTTGAATTTGCTGTTGAAGATTTGACTGTTCTTTTAAAGAACATATTAAGGTTATACTCTTTTGATGTTGGGATTCCACAAATTAATTTGTTTTTATCTTCAAATATTGATAGTTGTAGGAGTGGTATATATTTTTGTTTTACTGGGTATGCAGTGGGTGGTGATTTGACAAAGTTTTATATTTCTGATATTTATTTACCTTTTGATATTAGGTCTATGCCAATTATTGGAGCTCCACCTGTTAGGGAGGGTTTGGTAGATATTGATTTGGATAATTTAAGATTCTTTTTGAGATATATATTTAGGAAGGAGGATTTTTGGGAAGGTCAGTTTGAGGCTATAAGGAGAATTTTAGAGAAAAAGGACACTATTGTTTTGTTACCTACCGGTGGTGGTAAGTCTATGATATATTGGCTTTCATCACTTCTTTTACCTGGTGTAACTGTAGTTATTGATCCTATAATTTCTTTGATGGAGGATCAGATTTTGGGTTTATGTTTAGCTGGTATAGATAGGACTGTTGCTATATCGAGTGTTCTTGATAGTGAAGAGAGACAGAGGTCTCAGGGTTTGTTGTCATCTGGGGAGTTCCTGTTTGTTTTTGTTGCTCCGGAACGTTTCCAGATGGAGGATTTTAGAATTGCTTTGAGGAGCTTAACTGATTATAATGTTGTATCATTGATTGTGATAGATGAGGCTCACTGTATTTCTGAGTGGGGACATGATTTTAGAGTTTCCTATTTGAATATTGGGAGGAATTCGAGAGAATTTTGTAGGAGTGGGGATTTTTTCCCTTCTATTGTTGCTTTAACTGCTACGGCTTCTCGCAGGGTTCTGAATGATATTCAACGGGAGTTGGATATTAATGATCCTGAGGCTACTGTAACTCCAAAAACATTTGATAGAAAGAATCTCAGATTCCGTATTATATTTTGTGATTCTTATGATCATTTTGAAAAGTTTAGTAGATTAAAAAATATTCTTGAGAATGTTTTGCCTGCGATTTTCAAAGTAAATCCAAAGGTTTTATATGAGATGGAAGGTGAGAAAAGTTATGGGGGGCTTATATTCTGCCCTCATGTAAATGGGGATTATGGGGTATATAAAGTAAACCAGAATATAAGGAAGATGGGAATCAAATCTTTTTTATACAGTGGAGAGCGTCCAAAGGATTTTGATTGCAAAAATTTTGATTGCAAAAATTATGGTGAATATAAGAGAAAAGTTAGTAAGAGTTTCAAGAGGAATAGGGTTTCACTTTTGGTATGCACCAAGGCTTTTGGTATGGGAATAGATAAGCCGAATATAAGATACACTGTTCATTATAATCTTCCACCATCGATAGAGGCTTTCTATCAGGAGGCTGGTAGGGCTGGTAGGGATAGGAAAGATTCGTATTGTTTTATTATTCTTTCCTTGGAACATAAGAGTGTGTCCTGGGCAATTCAAAAGGTCAATCGGGTTCAAAGTGTTAGCCGAGATGATGTGGATAGGATGCTCTATTTTCATTCAGAGTCTTTCCCGGGTAAAGATGTTGAAATAGGTTATTTACAGTGGATTGTTGATGATCTTAGGGAACAGAATTTTGATTTATCTCAAAAGGGTGATGCTGTTATTTATTGGAATAAAAGGAGAAGTGCTCAGAAAGCTAAGAATATGTTGGAAAAAACGATTTATAGATTGAAAATTTTGGGAGTTGTTTTTGATTACACAATCAATTACGCGGGTAAGAATTTTAAGGTTGCATTTTCGGGAGCAACTAAGGAAGAGATTATAGGTTCATATTTTGAATATATTTCTAAGTATATTTATAGTAGAGCTCTGGCTGAAAAGAAAAAAGCTGAGGCATTATTAAGTGAGCAAGATTATGAAAGATTTGTTTTTAAGATGTTTGGTCTTTTATTAGAATTTGTTTATGAGAATATAGAGGAAGGCAGGAGAGTTGCTTTGCGGGAGATGTTATTAGCTTGTCAAAGTTATATTAATTCTAAGTCGCCAGAGGAGGGTGATAAAAATTTTAGACAATATATATTGAGATATTTGGAAGAGACGGATGTTTCGGATGATTTGCGTAGTATACTTGAAAATAAGGAGAATGCTGGGTTAACATCTTGTATGGATATTTTTCAGAAATATTTGAACTCTAAAAAAGATTTGGATACATTGAGGGGGCAAAATGCCAGATATTTAGTTGAATATCCTGATTATCCACCTTTTTTGATGATAAGAGCACTTACAGAGGTTTTCTCTAAAAACAGAAATGATAATATAATAAAGCAGTACTTTGTTAGTTCTATTACCTATAGCTTTGGTAGTCAGAAATATATAATCGATAAGGGTATTGCTTTTGATTTTCTCAAGTGGGGTATTGATATAATTAAAGGGGTGGATTTTAATTTAGCTAATCAAATACTTTTTGAATTGTTGCATGAGTTTGAAAATTCTGAAAATATCAGTAAAAGAATCAATGTGAGTTCATTTTCTAAAACTTTGGCTAATTTATTGTCATTAGATCTTTGCCAAGGAGTATTTTTATATCGTTTAGATAAGCTTAATGAAAAGGTTAGTGAAACACTGTCTTTGTTTAAGAGAAAATTGTTAACTGGTAACTGGAGGGGATAAATGATGGATAAAAAGGATGAACAGAAATTAAAAGAAGATTTTTTCAAAGCTGAAGAAAAAATTCTCGAAATATTAAATACTTTTGAAGAGTTGATAAAAGTGACTCAATCCTATAAAACCACTGCTGATGGTTTAGAGTCAATACGGAAGGGTTTGATTGATATACTTAAACCTCTCAAATCTGTGGTTGAAGATACATCTAAGGTTATAGAATTTGTCAAAAATAGTGATATTTTTATGGTATAAAAAGTGGTATAGAGAATGTTCAGAGTGGGATAGAAAGAGTTGATCAGAAGGGTGTGGAGATTGGTGAGTTGGTAAAAAAGGTGTATGGAGTGTTAGAGGATGTATTGAAGAGACAGGGGAAAATGGGTCAGGATGTTATTGATTTTTCGAGGAATTACGAGCAAAAGAATGATCTGTTAGATAAGAAAGTAGAAGAAGTTAAAGGTTTGCTGCAGGAGCAGATTCTTGAGTCAAGAGATAAGTTTCAGGAGTCACAAGATAGGTTGAATGAGATTTCCAGTTATATTTCTAATTTAATAAATGATAATTTTAAGGTTTTATTTGAGAAGATTGATAATCTTGAAAAATTATTAGCAAGTCATGAGAATTTGCTTAATAGGATATCTAATGCTCTACAAGATATGAATAAAAATTGGGTTTATTATTTTAAGATTCATAAAATGAATACTGTTTTTCATTATATTCTTTCTGTATTGATTATCATTATATTGATTTTTGTTTTTATTAGGTTGTGATTGATAAATTAGATGTGAGGGATTTTTATTTTTTTTGAATAAATAATAAGAAGGGGGTGAGTTTGATGTCTAAAAAGAAAGGTATACTGCTTTTAACCACTTTATTTTTCATTGTTGTTCTTATAATGATGTCGGTAGCTTTGTTTGGTCTTACTCAAAGTAATTATAAGACGTTGAAGGATTATGATGCAAGACAGAAGGCTATGTTGAATGCGGAGAATGCTATTCAGATTGTGTCTTTTTTAATAAGTCATAACCCATCTGCTTTCATTATTGATACTTCATCTAATCCTGCAGTTATTAATTTTCCATCCTTAGATAATTCGAATAAATTTGGAAAGATAATTAATAATTTTCAGCAAATAAGTAGCATATATAATTTTTTGATTATAAATCTTTCTAATGGTCAGATTATGAATATTGGTGCTTCTCCTAATGTTAATATTAGTCGAGTTGTGGGTAATAGTGGGGCAGTTTTTGTTTTCTGGGATAGCAGAGCTACTGATATTGCTCAAAACGGTGCTATTATATTTTTTGGAAATTATATAAATGATGGTGTTAATGATTTCCCTGGCAACTTGTATTATGGTTCTTCTAATTCTCAAGCAAATTCTTTGATAGTGAGATTTAACAATAACCAGCTTGTTATTGATAGTAGTGGTAATGGTTTCCCTTTGTATTCTTCTTATAACAGATCTTTTAATGATGGTGACGTTTGGGTTAATGGAAGAAGAATAGTTAAGTCTACATCATTAGCTTTGATGGCCATGGGGTATGCTCGTGTTCCATCTACTAACAGATATGTTGTTACCTATGTGGACCAGCATTTTTCTAATAGCGGTTTTAACCAAGCTGGTTCTTTAGTTTCTGAAGGAAGTACTATAATTGATGCAGAAAAGTTGGAAGCGGGAACATATTCTAATCAACAGCAGAACAATAAATTCTATTCTAATAGGTTTATGATTAATCTTAAGGAGGGTAATGAAAAGTATACAAAATTTTATACTGTTTCCCAAGATAGTAATGGACAATATCAAGCTCAGTACGGAGGTGTAAAAGGAGAAGTAATAGCTCAAAATGCTGCTGAAACAAATTGGAACTACAGTTTTAAATATGATAATAAAAACTTTAAAAGTATTCAAGAAGTTAGAGATGATCAAGATTACACTAATATAAGAGATTTTGTAGGTGCAGAGTTTAATACTAAAACAATTGATAGTAAATTTGATAAGGTGAGAAATTCGTTGTTGAATGAAGTTAAATCTAAATTCAATAATCCAAGTAGTTATAGAACCTTGAATCCTGGTTATTATGTTTTTGTTAATGATAAGACAATAATATACTTTCCTCAGACTGCAAAATATTCTCAGATAGACGAGACATTGAGTAAAGCAGTTAAAAGTGATGGAACCATAGTAGATACTGAGTTAACAAAAGTTGGTGCAACCAGGTATTCAAGTAGTATAGTTGCAAATGAAGTCTATATGCAAAATTATAATCTTGTTGTCAAAAAAAATGTAAAATTGGATAGTGCAGGAGGGTTTATTCATATAACTTCTTGGAAAGCATCATATGATAATCAAGGAAGAGTTGATAGTCGAGGGGATAAGATATACCGGTTTGGTAAAGTTGATATTGGTGTAAGTTTGCTCA
>JANXBF010000013.1 GCA_025057615.1 Candidatus Calescibacterium sp.
TTTTGTCAACATCTTTATTATTTTTTGAATTCTTATATCATACAATATATATCATACAATATATATATTAAATAGTACTTAAATACTAATATTTAGGAACAAAAGTGTCAATAACATGTTTTAAGTCTTTTGATAAAGTAGAAAGATAACCAGTCTTTCCCGAAAATTCAATAACATAAAATCCATAATCAGAAGAAACTGTATAGAATATACTTTTTGTATCGTTATCTCTCAAAACAACTATCTTATAAACTGTTCCATTATAATCATGTGGACTTCAAATTAACTTTATAAACACTGTGCTGAAAGAATACATAATAATCTCCTTCCTTTTTAGTCCTGTCTTTATTATCAACCAAAACCCAACTGGTATTACCTGTCTTACTTACTTTCACACCAGTATCATCCACATATACTCTACCTTCAGGTCCCTCGACATAAACCCCACTATCACCAACTTTAACCGTTTGATCACCTGGTAGCTCAAAAGAAAAATATTTACAATCAAAAGCCCAAAGATCAAGGATCATCAATAACATAAGAACCCAAAAATATCCAAGTTTCAAAAAATATTTTTTCATAAAAATATTCTTCTTTATTTAACCCATTTTATTGAGCAACCTATAGAAGGGTATTGATTATTACTTATCTCTTTGCCTTCCAATAAATTGATTATTGCATTTTCCAAATCCTTGGACTTCACAGCGTTTGAATCTTTCCAGTTATCATCAAACCTTCCATGATAAACCAATTTTTTATCGGAATTATATAAGTAAATGTCAGGAGTACACTGAGCATTAAATTTTTTGGCCACCTCTTGAGTTTCATCAACCAAATATGGAAAAGGAATTCCCAATTTATCAACGTATTCTTTCATTTTTTCAACACTATCCTCTGGATAATTTGGGTTAGCAGCATTCGGGTTTATAGCAACAAAATTTATACCCCTATCTTTCACTTTATTATAAAGTTCTATTGTTCGCGGCCAAACAGCCTGAGCATAGGGACAATGATTACAAGTAAATATCACAACTAAACCCTTTTAACCCAAATAATTCATCCGAATCATACATCCTACCAAAAGAATCCATCAACTTAAAATCTGGCATCTGACTGCCAAGTGGAACTTTTACAGATTCCACTGCCATAAACACTCACCCCCTGACAACACTATATGATACACTCTTCTTTAATTCCTGATATCTCTTTTCTATGATATCCCAATTCAATACATTCCAAACGGCATTCAAATAATCAGCTCTTCTATTTTGATACTTAAGATAATAAGAGTGTTCCCAAACGTCCACTCCGAAAATAGGCAGTAAATTTTGCATAATTGGATTATCCTGATTTGGAGTAGAAATAATATGTAATTTCCCAAAACGATCCAAAACTAACCAAGCCCAACCTGAACCAAATCTACTCATCGCAGCTTTATTAAACTGCTCTTTAAAGCTATCAAACCCACCAAAAGTTTTGTTTATCTCTTGTGCTAACTCACCAACAGGCACACCACTTCCACCAGGAGTTAAGATCTCCCACCAAATAGTATGATTCAAATGTCCTCCCCCATTATTCCTAACACTATCAACTATATCAGCAGGCAGTGCAGATAAACTCATTAACAAATCCTCTAAATGATAATTCTGCAAATAAGGATACTTCTCTATTGCAGCATTCAAATTATTCACGTAAGCTCCATGATGTTTTGTATAGTGAATTTCCATAGTCAAAGCATCTATATTAGGTTCTAGGGCATTATAAGAATACCCCATATCAGGCAATTTGAAAGGATACTTGAAATGTTCCCTGGAATGCATAACTACACCTCCTTTATAAGCAATATTTTCATAGCTATATAGATTCAGAAAGTAATCCCCTATACCCTCTTTTTTTAGAAACGGTAAGAACAAAAATATCAAAACTTCTTTCATTCTTATCATTTACATTATTAATCAAAAAACAGCTAACTCCTTTTTTGAAAAATTCATATCTATAACGAAAAAGATAATTTAAAATAAGCAGGCAATTCTCTTTTCTTAGCTTTCTCAAGAGGTTTAAAAAATTGTAAAACAATTTCTTTTTCATTCCCCTTCGTATGAAACATCAAATCAACCTTTACTTGTGAATAAGAATTAACTATAAAACTATCAGGATATTCAAAATAATAAATATCTTTACTTAAAAGGTAATTTGAAATGGCAAAATCATCAAGAGTAACTACACCTCTTTGAGCCATCTTTCTCAAATAATCAACCGGATTCTTAAGAGGCTGATAATAATTATTACCAGAGACAATTAAAAAATTATCCAAATTGAACTCAATTGGGCTATCTCTATAATTTTCAATAACACACCTAAATAAATAAATACTATTTCTTTTCAAAACATTAATATCAACCATAGAAACGTCAAAAACAATATTCAGGAGTTTCATGGCTTTACTGGGAAATAAAGAAATTATTCTATCATAACTCTGTTTTGCTTTTTTATTTGATTTATCTAACTTTATTGCTTGTTCATAATAACTCAAAGCGTCCAATTGGTAACCATTCTTCTCATAATATGATCCAAGATTATAATAGTACATGGATTTTTCAATATTCGATTTAGTTTTACCGATAAGTCCTAAATAATAACTCACCTCTTTTGATAAACTTGGATTAACATTTATATGAAAAGTATTCTCAAAAATATCATCATTTATCAATTTCCCTGTAACTTTTATACTATTCCTTCCCAAATTGAGAGGCTTTACACTATAGAAAAATAAAACAATTTCAGGTGTTGTCAAATCAAGTCTCACATAATTTGTATAGTCAACATTATTAACCAAGAACCTCAGAGAATCAGCCTTAATAACAGGAGAAATATCAGCAGGATACTTAATAATTATCTGAGGATGCCTGGTAATAATAGATTCAGAAGAAGGACTCAATAACTGACCCTTTATTTCCACTAAATCAGCAAAAACAAAATTAAATATAAATAAAATTAGAAAAATTAATATCCTCATATAGACTCCTTCATTGCACTACGTAAGCTCCACAACCTCTCTATGTTGTAATAATCCCTTATATTTGGCAAAAATATATGACACCAAAAGTCACCAAAATCCAAGATAACCCAACCACTAGACGGCTCACCATGAACTCTAACACCAAAACTCCTAAACTTGTCAACAATAGATCCCAAAGTTATAACGTTATCCACACTACCAACAACAAAATAGTCTGTCAAATAATCAGGAGTGTTAATAACCGTAATATTAAACACATCCATCTTTTTAAACTCTTCTAATACATCATCAATTAAAAATTTTCTACCATTCATTTTTCAATACTATCCTCCCCTAATATTAAAACCACATCGTTGGAAACATAAAAATCCCTTAATTTTGAAATCTCATTGTCATATAAGAAAGATTTCTTCAGATAAATTTCAGAAGTACTATTCACATATCTATTATAAATGAACTCCTTCAGGGTCATAGACTTACCAAATGGAAGCTTGTAATATAAGGAACTTTTCCCATTATCATCCTTATGTAAAATTATACTAAAAGGAACATAATCATCAAGATAATCACTAGCATTCAAATAAAAATTCGAACCATATATGTATTTATTAAATATTTCCATATTATTATCTACACTACAAGCATTGAGAATACCCAACTTTTCATATCCTCTATACCAAGCCTTGATAGTTTCTTTATAATCCTTCAGTTCAACATAACTAACCCCATCTATATCAACAGGTTCAACCAATAACCTATACGACTTATAATCAATAGAGAAATTTGCCATAAAATTAATCAATAACATTATTTTCTCTTTCTTCATGTCAGTTTGTACATAAGGTAAAACATTATTAATTACACTAAAAATATTTGAAGAATTAATTTTTGATGGTAGCTGCTGCATTATTTGAGATATTGCCTGATTCTGTCTCCTCATTCTTCCTAAATCACCTTCTTCATCCATTCTGAACCTCATGTAACCTATAACCTGTTCTCCATTTAATAATTGTCTACCATGCTTTAAATCTATCCTCAAATTCCCCCACTTATCCTCATAAAACATATCCTTCTCAACATCTATGTAAACTCCACCAACAGAATCAACCAAATTTTTAATAGCCTGCTGTTTTATTATAAAAACATAATCTATATGAACACCAAATAGATTAGAAATTATCTTTCTCGTTAAAGAAGATCCACCTAAAACAACAGCAGCATTTATCTTTTCATAATATCCAAATTCGTCATAATAAACCCTCAGATCCCTAGGTATAGAAAGCAACCTAACTTCCTGATTATACAAATCCATTGTAACTAAAATTATAGTATCACTCCTCGCTCCCTTACTAGTTGGCTTATGTCCATCAACCCAATTGTAATCCATACCCAAAACTAAAAAAACTAACTTTTTAACACCTATTTTTTTCATTAACTCATTCTTTTTATCTTCACTATTTTTCAAATCCTCACCCTTCTTGAAAACTTCAGAAATAATATCCTTTATAGAACCATCACCTTTCTTTTCTTTAAACATAAAAAAAATAAATCCCCCAACACTAAATAATAATAAAATTAATAAAATATAGAAAAAACTTTTCATATCAAATCAAGAACAAAATAATAAAAAATATCATACAACTTATATAAGGATTGCAAATCAACCCATTCATAATCAGAATGTATGCCCCCACCAACAGGGTAAATAGTAATCACAGGTATACCTAAGGAAGCAAAAAACCTACCATCAGTTGCACCATGCTCAACATCAAACACAGGTTCACCAATAACCTTCGTGTAAGAATCCAAGAATTTACGAAAATATACAGAATCAATATCTGTCACAACAGGTTGCCCAGTTGACAGAATCTCTAAATCCAATCCATACTTTTTAGAAAAGTAACTCACAACATTAATTATTTCTTCAAGAGAATATTTTTCAATAAATCTGATATCTATATGAGCGTAAGCTTCTGAAGGAACTATATTAACTTTTTGTCCACCTTCAATCCTACCCAAATTTATGGTATTATGCCAATGATTAATACTATCTAAACTTTCATTAAACAAAATATTTCTCCTCAAATCCTGATAAAAATCAATAATACAATCAATGGCATTAACTCCATTCCACGGTGTGCTACCATGAGCACTTTTTCCTTTAGCTTTAACAACGAAATGAAGAGCACCCTTACCTTTAGTTATTATCTTAAAATTTTCACCACCATCAGGAATAATGACCAGTTTAGCCCCTATCTTCTTTTTCTCTACTATATATTTTACACCATTATGACTCCCAACTTCCTCATCAGTTGTCAAGATTAAACCAATAGGATATCGATTATTAGATAAATTTTTGAATAATTCAATAACAACACTACCTGGCCCTTTCATATCTAAAGCTCCACGCCCAATAACTTTACCATCATCAACAATAGGCTCAAACTGATGAGAATAAGCATCAACTACATCCAAATGAACTACAAAATAAACACTAACATCTACTCCATAATCAGCAATTAGATTCCACTTACCATTAACCTCAAAAATATCAAATTTCAAAAAACCATTTGCTTTCAAATAAGAATGGCAAAACTCAATTATATTCCTCAACTCATCCAAGTTTTTTTCAACAGTCTTGAACTTTATTAGTTCTAACAATAATTCTCTAATTTTTAACTCCATAACATCAAATCCTATCTAAAATAGGGAGCCTCAGTTCCCAAGTTTCAAACACTTTTTCTTTATCAATATTCTCAAATAATTCTATAATTTCCTTTCTGTCAAATCTATTCCGTAACAAAACACCTTCCACTTCAGAAAAACTAGCATCACAAAAAGAAATCATAAAAACATTAATAATTACATCAACAAGAATCATTTCCTCATTATCAATATTATCCTTATAGTTTTTCTTAATAAAATCATCAATACTTGTAAAAACTCTATTAATAAACCCCTTAGAATTTTCCATATCAAGATTTCTCAAGATGACAATCAGATTATTTCTATGCCTACCTAAGGAATCAGTTTTCCTTATAATTTTTTCCAAATGGTTCCTCAATTCAATAACAACTTTATGTAAAAAATTCACCTGCATTTCCTTATTAACAAGACTAACATTAAAACAAACAACTGTAAGAGGGGTATTATATCTACTAAACCTTTCAAACTCCACCCCTATTTCGTTTACTAAATCATCTATTGATAAAATTTTACTCATTATTCCACAGTTACGCTTTTTGCTAAATTCCTTGGTTGATCAACATTAAACCCTTTCCAATCAGCTATAAAATAAGCAAAAATCTGTAAAGGTATAACACTAACTATTGGCTGCAAATATTCATTTACATTTCTTATTTCCATAAAATCATCGACAAAATCTTTTACAATATCCTTGCTTTTCTTATCAACCAAAGCTAATATTTTACCCTTTCTTGCCTTTATCTCTTGTATATTTGACAAGTTTTTATTAACAAGTTTATTGTAAGGAACCAAATATAAGGCTGGCATCTTACTGTCTATCAAAGCAATAGGTCCATGTTTCATCTCTCCCGACGGATAAGCCTCAGCATGAATATAAGATATCTCTTTTAACTTCAAAGCTCCCTCCAAAGCTATTGGATACATCAAATGTCTACCCAAATACATAAAATGCTGATAATCAGCATATTTTTGAGCTAACTCAAAAATATATTCATAATTTTCCAAAATACCATCAACCACTTCATGAATACCCAATAACTCATCAACTAAACTGGAAATATCAACTCCTCTTTTCTTAGCAAAGAATAAACTTAAAATTAACAAGTTAACCAACTGGGCTGTAAAAGTCTTGGTTGCAGCAACTCCAATTTCAACACCTGCTCTAGTAGGAAAAGCCAAAAACTCTCTATACATACTACTGCCAATGACATTGGGAATAGTAATGATTTTAGCTTTCAAATTTTTCAATTCTCTGGCCACAAACAAAGTATCTGCTGTCTCCCCAGACTGACTTATAAAAACAAACAGCGTATTATCAAAATTCAACCTACTTTTTTCAATATACCGATACTCAGAAGCGTGAAAAACATAAGAATTTAAACCCGCTAACTCAGTAGAATAATAACTTCCTATTAATCCAGCATGATAACTGGTACCACAAGCAACATAAACCACATTTTCAACATTGATACTGTCAAGATATTCCCTAACATTTAAATCAAGTAAAACATCATAATTTTGCCAATCCAACCTACCAAACAATGTATCCCTTATAACTTTACCCTGTTCATTTATCTCTTTCAACATAAAATGTTTGTAACCACTTTTCTCCGCAATACTTACATCCCAGGACACAACCTCAAGATTCCTCATAACAAACTTATCATCAATGAAATTATAAATCTTAAATCCATCAGAAGTAATATGAAATATATCCCCATTTTCCAGAGCTATTATTTTTCTGGTCCACTTTATAATAGAAGGTATATCTGAAGAAACAATATATCCATCATCCATTAGACCAACAACAATAGGACTATCCATTTTAACAGCAACCAAATCACCACTCTTGTTATCTATAACCACAAAAGCAAAAGCACCACGTAGAATTTTAACTGCATTAACAACAGCATCAAACAAATTATCGCGATAAAAATGATCTATCAAATGAACAATGACTTCACTATCAGTATCAGACTTGAAATTGTAACCTTTCAAAAAATTCTTTATCTCAAGATAATTTTCAACTATCCCGTTGTGTACCAAAGCCAAGGATCCTGAAACATGGGGATGCGCATTGATATCATTGGGCACCCCATGGGTAGCCCACCTGGTATGAGCAATAATTAAACTCGTAACACTATCATCAACCAAATTATATAACCTTTCTATTTTACCCTCCACTTTTCTTACATCTAACTTACCATTCTTTGAATAAGCTAAACCTGCAGAATCATAACCTCTGTATTCCAATAATTTCAAAGTATCCAATATGAACTTTACATTTACGGGTTTTCCTTTATAACCGACAATACCACACATTTGATTATTTCCCAAAATCAACTACTTCTTTTTCTGTGATACTCTATTTTCCCTCATCAGAACCCTGAGATTTATAACTCTCTCCTTTGTTTCAAAATTCAAGTAAATATTCCTGGTATCATATTTATTCAAGATGTTCTGAAACCCGAGCAAATACTCTTTCTTAGAAATATTTTCAACTTTAAAAGTATTTAATCTAACAGTTTTAGATGTGGTATACGGAGAAATAGTGAAGTTTATCAAAAAATTCTTGGATATATAGAATTGCGTTTTGGCTACCCTTTCAGAATCAGAAGGTGAAAAATAACTGTTTAAAAACTTAATATAATCAAAAAGTTTCTCCTCTTGTAAAAAACCAAGATACTTTTCATTAATATCATCTAAAATTTGCTTGGCCATATCAGACTTTGGAATAATTACAAAATTAGTCAAATAAGCAAAATAAACATCTTGACTCAAGGGAATAATAGTAACATCGTATCCCTTCCCCTTCATCTTGGGAGCAATCTTATTTTTCAAGAATTTTTCTGATTCCTTTACAGAAATCATCAATTTTGAGTAATTCTCATTAACAATTATCTTTTTTTCCTTAGCAACTTCAGACAATAATATATGTTCCTTGGATATAGGATCCAAAGAATTAACATAGTCTTGAAATTCTCTGTAAACTTTTGAAGCTATATTATCAGAATCTATATCTACATACAAAGAGTAAGTCTTCAAAGGTATTATAAAGGTTGCAAAATAAAAAAACCATGCTAATGCCATCATAACAATTGATAAATATAACAAATTCTTAATCATAATCTATACTGAAGGAATAAATGGAATAAAGCCAACTATTCTTGCCCTCTTTATAGCTTTAGCAACTTTTCTTTGATGCTTGGAACAATTCTTAGTATTTCTTCTCGGTAAAATTTTATATTTATCACTTATAAAGTTATTCAGTAAATCTATTCTTTTGTAATCAACGTTCTCTATTTTTTGTTCACATAAGATACATTTCTTTTTTTTAGGCATACAATACTCCTCCTACATTTTCTCAGGCAATTCTATATTTAATAATTCTGCCCATCGTTCTAAAACTCCTTTTGAAAAAAGTATTAAAATCATCCGCAGTTTTTCTCTATCATAACCTAAATCATCTGCACAAATTATTTTGTTAGAGTTATAAAATTTATGAAAAGTTTTTGCAAAACTATGAGCCCATAAAGTCAAATAGTAAGGATCATTAATAGCAGAAAATAATAAATCCCTGAATTCCTGAATACTCAAAAATAACTCAAACTCGTCATCCAGAAAATCTGTCCCAACTTCAGTATCTAAAGAAGGCAAAGCTCTACCATAATTTCTCATTATCCCATTTATACGGGCATAAACATAGAAAATATAGTACAAAGGATTATCCAAAGTTAAACGATTTATAAAATCCAAATCCAAATCAACAGGAGAATCCTTCAACCTCGAAATGAAAAAGTACCTCAAAAAAGCTGGATTAACTCTATTAATCAATTCCTCCAACAAAACTAATATCCCCTTTCTCTTAGACATCTTCAAAGCCTTATCCTTCTCAATTACATTCACAATCTGAAGTATTATCACTTTATGATTAATAAAACCCAAAGCTCTCGTGGCAGCCATCAATCTATTCACATACCCATGATGGTCAGGCCCCAAAATAGTAATAATCTCATCAAAATTCCTCTCAAATTTGTTCCTTATATATTCCACATCATAGGCAAAATAAGTATAATCAACTCTACCTTTGGTCTTCTTTATAACTCTATCCTTATCATCTCCAAAATCAGTACTCCTGAAATATATAGCTCCATCACGTTCATATAAAAAACCCCTATCATTCAATTCATTAAAAGTTCTATCCAATGAAACCAAACTACTTTGGTTAAACCAATTATCAAACCTAACACCAAATCTATCCAATACATTCCTATGACTATCCACAAAATATGAAACCAAGAATTTCCTTATTTCATCTCTATCCTCAGTATACTTTTCAGACCTTACAAACTCGTGTGCCAAATCCTTCAGATATTCTCCACAATACCCACCCTCTGGTATTTGAAAACTCAAACCTTTTACTTGCTTTATTCTCTCAATAAAACTATCAACAAGTTTTTCAATTTGTTCTCCTACATCATTAACATAATACTCTCTATAAACATTATGACCGAAATATCTTAAAACATTAGAAAGAACAGATCCAAAAGTCGCAGCCCTTCCATTGACAGCGTTCAATGGTCCAGTAGGATTAGCACTGACAAACTCCACCAATATTTTTCTACCCTTACCAAAATCATAACCTTTCCATTCATCAATTAAATAGCTCTGCATTATTTTCTTAAATACAACATCTCTCTTTAATTTAATATTCACAAATTTCCTATTTATATCAACATTTTCAACAATATCATCATTTTTTAAATAACCAAGAAATTTATTTTCATCAATATTTTTGAATATATATAAAACATTAGTAGCGTAGTCAAAACCAGCTATAGGAGATCTGCTAACATCAACACTAATCTCATCTCCCACAAATTCTTTCACTTTTCTAGTAAGATATTCTTTTATACTATACATTTAAATTCACTCCCATTTGAAAAATTCTTCCAGATCAAAAGGCACGGGCTGCTCATTTTCTAAATAATATATAACCTCCTCCAACCAAGATATATAATCCATAACTTTTAAATTCCCTTCTTGAAGTGAATCAATCAAAACATTACAATATTGTTTTTCCAATTCAATAGGCAAATTACCACCATATGAAGCCCTGTCTTTGAGATATCTTGAGGCAATCTGCTCAGCTAAAATCTCAAAATTCAATTTCATTATATTAAAGAAAGGTGCGTGAGTCATATATACAGACATCTTATCAAAAGGCTCCTTCAACTTCTGTATCAAAAGAACAAAATTATCAGTGGGATAATGATTCATTTCAAACCAATTGCAAGATTAATCAAATACTTAGTAACATCAGCATTAACCTCAGCTATAGCCTCAGTAAGAGGTATCTCCTTAGGACAAACCTGAACACACAACTGGGCATTAGAACAATTTGCAATACCTTCTTTCCCTATCATATATTCCAATCTTTCATTTTTATACATTGAACCAGTTGGATGTAAATTAAAAAGATGAACCTGAGCAATGGCAAATGGACCTGCAAAACCAGAACCAAACTGTGGACATGCCTCCAAACAGGCACCACAAGTCATACATCTTGACAAAATGTACCTAAATTGTTGTACATCCTGGCTGTATTTGGGACCAGGACCCAAATCATGTGTTCCATCTATATCAACCCAAGCTCTAACTTTCTTTAGAGTCTCAAACATCTTCCTCCTATCAACAACCAAATCACGAACAACAGGAAACTTAGAAAGCGGCTCTATAACTATAGGCCAAGATAACTTATCAACCAGAGCAGAACAAGCCTGCTGCGGAACACCATTTATTACCATTGTACAACTACCACAAACCTGCTCTAAACAGCTCGCTTCCCACATTATAGGCTTTACAACCCTACCATTTATATCAACAGGATTTTCTCTTATCCTCATCAACAAAATAATAACATTCATATTTTCTTCATAATCCACTTCAAACTCCTGCCAATAAGGACTTAAATTGGGCCCATCCTGGCGTTTAATCCTGCATCTAACCTTATCCATATACTACATCTCCCTTCCCTTTAAAACCAAATAAATTAATTTTTATCAAACTCTATTATATATAACATTAGCTATATTTAACAATTCCTCACTTACATTCAAACTATTTAATTTTCCATACAGCCTATCAATAACTTTCTTTAATTCTGCTCTATCCAAAACAAAAGCCAATCCATCATTATCAAGTATATCATCGGTTAGTTGAAACAATAATCCCAGAAAATAACCATATTTAATCAGATTATACTTTACAGTATACACAGGATCTAAAAGGATAATTGGTATTTCTACAGAAAGCAATATCAAACCAGCAGTCTTATAAAAATTAGTTATCTTTATATTTTCAACGTTCTTTTCCATTTTTCCATTTTGAATCCAGATATCAAAAAACTGACCAGTTATCAAATACCTATAAGAAGAATATTGAGAAATTTTTTTTATAACTCTCAATATTTTATTTGGTTCAAAATCCCTGCTTTCAGAAGCATACTCAAAAGCTAGAGAAAGCAACATATCACCAGCTAGCACAGCCTCTGCTTCCCCAAACTTCTTATGAACAGTAGGATAACCCCTCCTAAAATCAGCATTATCCATACATGGCAGATCATCATGGATAAGAGAATAATTATGTATTAACTCCAAAGAAAGAGCAAATGGTAAAACACAATCCCTCTTGCTAGGATTAATAAATTCTGCAACCTTATATAACAAAAATGGCCTGAGGAATTTGCCACTCAATTGAAACATATAAACACAAACATCGTATATACTCCCCAAGCCTTTCAATTTCTTTTTCAAGCTATCTATACAATAATATCTAAAAAAAATATTGAATTCTTCCCATTCTTTCATAAAAGAATATCTTTGAAATCCTCGAGTTTTCTATAAACCCCTGTATATATTGGGGTATCCCTCAAAGTATACTTTCTTGCCTCAGAGCTTCTAAGGTCATACACCAGTTTTTCAAACTCAACTATAGAGTCCATTTCGTAAGAAACAATGAATTCTTGATCAGATAATCCAAAAGAATAAAGCAAGAGCTGTAAAATTGATGGATACTGTTTCCCTATCCTGATATGCTCATTCATCATTCCCTGTCTGGTATCTTGCTTCAGAAGATACCAATCAGCAGTCTTTACAAAAGGATAAACAACGAGATATTTTTTGCGATCAAGAGAAAACGGATCTATTTCCTGAGTAGACTTTTGAGCTCTAGAATATATTGACGGCTTTGTAAACCCCCACAGACTATCCTTCAACTCAATATTTGAGGAATAGAAAACTTTAGCCAATTGTGATGAATAACCATACAAGACATCTTCATTATCAAAAGTAAAACTGAACCATACCAATAAATCCACTGGTTTAAAAGGAAAAATCTGATACAACCAAACGGATTTTTTATCAAAACTCAATCCATTCAGATTTGAATAAAATTCCTCTAAAATAGAATACTTAGGCTCTCTCAACTTGAGAATATGATAAAAACTAAAAATTTTCACTAAGCAATCACTCCTTTCAATTCAAATATTCTCAAAGTAAAACAAAATATCCTTCTGAAGGATAAATATAATTGGCTCAAGAATTTTATACATATGATTAGAAAGATAACTGTTTTACTAATGTTTCTCTTAATCCATATTACCTTGAAATCCTCCGCATACACAATAGTATTTAACCATTACAACGAAGAAATAAAATCATACATAAGCTACATATTATTTGATAATAAGCAATCAATAACAGACTATAAAAATCACATTATTTACAAATTCGACTATCCTTCAGAAATAGTACTACGAGAATTATATATACTCAAAGGTCAATCATTCCCATCATTTTACAAACCTCCAATGGAAAAAGATAAAAAGGATAAAAAAATAAAGCTTGGCTCATTAGCACAAATAATTAAAGATAATCAAATAATGTATCTACAAGATTATTCTACTCCCAGTTTTTATAAATTTCTCGATTTCAACCTCAGAGGCCTAATAGTATCATTAGAAGACAATACAAGAACATTAATAAACAATCTATACTCAGCAGAAAAAATAGAATATAAACCATACCTAGACTATGTTAAAGCATTTGGAAATATAAATAGCGACTTTGAACTAATCCTATGCTACCCAGATGAAAGTAAAATAATTTTTGAGTTCCTCAACATAAAGAATAACAAAATCAAAGTAATAAAAGTGGACAAATATTATTACTTCACCTGGACAGAGAAAGATTATCCACAAAACACATTATTCAATTTTTGAACAGGAGGAAGAAAAAAGTAATGAGACAAGATATTATTGAAGATCAAATATTGGTAGAACTGGATACCCTAGGAGAGCTATCCAATAGTTTTGGACCATCAGGTAACGAAGAATCCACACTCAATCTCATAATATCTGAACTACAAAAAAACAATTACACATACGTAGTTGACAAAAAAGGTAATATACTATGTATCAAAGATATTGAAAAAAGTGATTTTAAAGTTTTAATAGCATCACATGTTGATGAAGTTGGATTCTTAGTCTCTGGGAAGGTTGAACCTAACTATCTAAAAGTTGAGCCATTAGGAGGATGGAATATACAAACATTACCCGGAATGAAAGTAGTTATAAAGACAAAGATGGGCTTTATAAAAGGCGTATTTTCATCAACACCTCCTCATGTACCCAAAACACCTGAAATCAAATCAATATCCGACCTATATGTTGATGTAGGCGATAATTTCAAATTTGTAGAAATTGGAGACTTCATTACTACAGATAGTCAATTCGAAATAATATCCCCTTCATTGGTAATGGGTAAAGCATTTGATGATAGAGTGGGAACTTATATAAATCTCCATTTATTAAAATATGCAGAGCCAACAGTAGATGTATCCCATTTGTTTCTGGTTCAAGAAGAATTGGGATTAAGAGGTTCAACTTTTTTTGCACATAACAACCAACAATTCGACTTAATAATAGTTTTAGAAGCTACTTCAGCAGAAACTCCATTTACAGAAGAACAAGTTTCTAAACTTAACCAAGGACCAGTACTAACAATAATGGATAAAACTTATATAAGTAACCCCAAATTAGTAGAACTAATAAAGGAAATAGCATTTGTAAATGAAATTCCTCTTCAAATAAAAAAACCCAACATAGGAAGCACAGATGCAGGATCATTACAAAATCTAGGAAATGTTATAATAATCTCAGTACCAACAAGATATATTCACACCCCATATCAAATATGTTCATTAGTAGATATCCAAAACACAATAAAGCTGGTTTCAACACTAATATCAACTCCAAATATAGAAGAATTATACAGAAGAATCCTATAAAGGAGGTAAAAAATTATGGCTAAAACAATAGAAGTATTACTGACAAAAGATTACTATTATCTTGGTAAAGCTGGTCAAGTAGTTAAAGTAAGACCAGGTTTTGCAAGAAACTTTCTAATACCTCAAAAAATCGCTTTACCTGTAACAGAAGGATTGCTTAAAAAAATAGAAGAACAACAAAAAATTATCCAGAGAAAAACAGAAAGACAGAAAGAATCATCCCTAAAAATCAAAGAAAAACTCGATAATCAAAGAATATCAGTAAAACTTCCAACTGGTAAAGATGGTAAACTATATCAAGCATTAACCAAAGAAAAAATAGCACTCATCCTACAAGAAAAAACTGGTTCCAAAATAGATAAACACTCAATAGAATTGGAAAAACCAATAAAATCCACCGGTATATTCCAAATAAATCTTAACTTACCAGGTGGAATAAAAACATCATTAGAATTAGAAATAGAAAGCTAATATGATAGAAAAACTTTTAGAAGAAACCCAAAAAATATTGAACTCGGATGACCCTGAGATTATTTCGTCAATATACTATAAACATGTAAATCCAAGCCTTACAAAAATATTGAGATTGGCAGGTTATGCAAAAATTGAATACTATACAAAAAATGAAAAAGTGTATACCAAAAACAACAGCAAAACAGAAGAATATATTGACTGTTTAGGTTTGTATGGAACAATTCTTCTGGGACATAATAACGAATATGTTTTACAAAAAGTTAAAGAACAGATGGATAAACAGTGTATGTCCACCAAAGTTTTTCTCAGTTCACTTCATGCAGCAGCAGCTTATCTACTTGCGAATTTGAGTGGATTAGAATATGTATTTTTTGCAAATTCCGGTGCAGAAGCAGTTGAAGGAGCAATAAAACTCGCTCTTGCCTCAACTAAAAAAAACAAAATAATATCAACCTATAACTCTTATCACGGTAAAACTCTTGCAGCACTTTCAGTTAGTGGAAGGGATGTATACAAGAAAAATTTACCACAACTACTAAATGTATCATTCACAAAATATGGAGATATAGAAGATATCAAAAAAAACATAGACAATGATACTGCAGCTGTAATAATAGAACCAATACAAGGAGAAGGAGGAATAATAATACCTCCTGAAGATTACATTCCACAAATCAGAGAACTATGTGATAAATACAATTGCCTACTAATAATAGATGAGGTCCAAACAGGAATGGGTAGAACCGGAATACTGTTTGAACACAAAAGATATAATATCAAACCCGATATACTTGTTCTTGCAAAAGCCTTAGGTGGAGGGGTAATACCAATAGGAGCGATAGTCTCAAACGAAAAAGCATGGAAAATTTTTGATGAAAACCCTCTTTTCCATACCTCAACTTTCGGAGCAAATCCGTTAGCCTTGGCAGCGTGCATATCAACCATAGAGTTCATATTAAAAAATAATATTCCTGAAGAGGTTAAAAATAAAGGTGAATATTTCCTAAGTAAACTATTACAAATAAACAAGCCTGAAATCATAAAAGAAATAAGGGGAAGAGGATTAATGATAGGTATAGAACTTCAAGACGAACAGTATGCAGCAGCAATCTTCTCTTATTTGATACAAAACAATATAATAACAGCATATACACTCAACCAACCTAAAGTTATAAGGATAGAACCTCCATATAACATCACCTATCAACAAATAGATCTGGTAGTTGAAAAAATTGAAAAAGCAATAAATCAAACTATAGAATTATTTGAATTATCGTAAAAATCTGATGAATAAATTGATCCCTTCTTTTATAGAAAACTATCCAATAAAGTTGGGAATATGCGTAAATAATTCAAATGGAAAAGTGTTTAGTATTAATGAAGATGAAGTTTTTCCTGCAGCAAGCTTAGTAAAAATACCTCTATGTTTGCTAATTCTGAAAAAATGTCAGGAAAACTCTTTGAATCTGCATGACATGATAACCATAGACAAAAAAGTAGGAGGAGCAGGAATAATAAAAGATCTATCAATAGAAAAATATAAGCTAATCGATTTAATAACTTTATCTCTCATAGTTTCAGATAACACAGCAAGTAATACACTAATAGAACTGACAAATTTTCAGGAAATAAATAACTTTATCAACTCAATTGGACTATCTATAACTTGTATAAAAAGGAAATTTATGGTAGATTTAGTAAATCCTCCTGTAAACTTTACAACAGCCCTAGAAATGAACACATTACAACAAAAACTAATAGAAGGAGGAATATTGAATTGGCAAAACACCATTCTGTTTTTTGAAATATTATCAAAACAACAATATAGAGAAAAAATACCTCTATTCCTAGAAAACTCTCTCATAATATCTAATAAGACTGGTGATATAAGTGGTATATCACATGATACTGCCGTTATATTTTTAGATGAAAACATAGAAAAATCAATATTAAATAAAAACTATTACATTATAACAATACTGTCTGAATTTTCTGAGCAGGTAAGTAGACAATTAGTAAATAACATTATAGGAGAGATTAGTTTAAATATATATAAATGGTTGGGAGGTAAAAGAGATGTTTATACCGATATGGGACAAGCCGTTCGGTAATGATGAAATAGGTAAGAAAAACACGGGATCATGGATAGTAAAAAGTGGATTAGCTCAAATGCTCAAAGGTGGAGTAATAATGGATGTCTCATCTGTTGAACAAGCTAAAATAGCAGAAGAAGCAGGTGCAGTAGCAGTAATGGCTCTGGAAAGAATACCAGCAGATATAAGAGCTCAAGGTGGAGTAGCAAGAATGACAGACCCCGAACTGATACTAAAAATAATGGAAGCAGTAAGTATACCCGTTATGGCAAAAGTCAGAATAGGACATTTTGCAGAAGCACAAATACTTGAAAGCATAGGAGTGGATTTTATAGATGAAAGTGAGGTCCTAACTCCAGCAGATCACGATAACCATATAAATAAGCATAAATTTGTAGTGCCTTTCGTATGTGGAGCCAGAGATTTGGGTGAAGCTCTAAGAAGAATATCAGAAGGAGCAGCAATGATAAGAACCAAAGGTGAAGCAGGAACAGGAAACGTCATTGAAGCAGTAAAACACATCAGAACAATAAACAAACAAATAAAAGAGTTACAAAATGCTAATGAAGACGAGCTCTATTCAAAAGCAAAAGAATTGCAAGCGCCAGTAGAACTGGTAAAAATGACAGCACAATTGGGTAGATTACCAGTTGTTAACTTTGCAGCCGGTGGAATAGCCACACCTGCCGATGCTTCATTAGCAATGCAATTAGGAGTAGACGGAATATTTGTAGGATCTGGAATATTTAAATCTTCAAATCCTCTAAAAGTTGCAAAGGCAATAGTTATGGCAACAACTTATTACAATGATCCATATACAATATCACAACATTATAGAGGACTCGGTGAACTCATGAAAGGAATGGATAAAATAAGTGAACTAATGCAAACAAGAGGGGTGTAAAAATGGAAAAAGAATTCAGTAAAAATAATGAAAAAACTGAAGAAAAAAGAAGGATTAATCCAGAAGATGTAAGGTTCACAAATATAAAAGTAATAGGGGTAGGAGGAGGAGGTTGTAACGCTGTAAACAGATTGGTCCAAGACAACGTTAAAGGAGTCGATTTCATAGCTGTTAACACAGATGCTCAAGCATTATTAACACTGCCTGATAAGGTATACAAGCTACATATAGGTAAAAACACTACAAAAGGGTTAGGAGCAGGATCAGATACAGAACTTGGTAAAAAAGCTGCAGAAGAAAGCATAGAGGAGATAAAAAAGGTTATAAGCGGAGCAGATATGGTATTTATAACCGCTGGAATGGGAGGAGGCACAGGAACAGGAGCAAGTCCAATAATAGCATCCATATCAAAAGAAATGGGAATACTTACAGTAGGTATAGTAACTAAACCGTTTTCTTTCGAAGGCAAAATCAGAAAGATAATAGCTGAAGAAGGAATAAATAACCTCAAACCCAATGTTGATGCAATGATTATAATACCAAATGATAAACTTTTTTCAATAGCTGAAGAAAAGACTACACTTATGGACTCATTTAAGTTAGCTGATAGCGTTATTAAACATGGAGTAGTGGGAATAACAGAAATAATATTAAAGCCCGGATTGATAAATATAGATTTCGCTGATATCCAGTCTATACTAAAGGATTCCGGTAGCTGCTGGATGGGCATAGGAATAGCCAAAGGAGAAAATAGATCAGAAGAAGCTGCACTAAGAGCAGTTGATAGTCCATTATTAGAAATGAAAGTTGAAGGAGCCAAAAGAGTCCTCTTTAACATAATAGGAGGAAATGATTTAACATTGACAGAAATAAACAAAGCCTCCAACATAATATACCAAGCTGTGGATCCAGATGCCAAAATAATTTTTGGAGCAACATTAGATGAAACACTGAAAGATGAAGTAAAAATAATACTTATAGCTACCGAGTTTCCAGAAACAGCTTTCAATAAAGATAACAGAAAAGATTCAATATTTGGATTCTCAGAGACTAAACCCAGCTTCAGTTTAGACATAGATGATTTACCACCATTAACAAGAAGAAGAAAAATATTGTTTACGGAGTAGAAGTATGAAATGTTTAGTATGCGAAACAAACGTAAGAAATGACTATATTTTCTGTCCCAATTGTGGAGCACTTTTATCAACACAAACTTATCAATCCACAACGTATTCTTATTATTATCCACAAGTAGAACACCAGAAAATATCAGATAAAGTAATAATTGATAAAATAAATAGCCTATCAAGTAAAAGAGAATTTTATTTCAGGTTGTTATTAACATTAGGTTTTTTCTCATTATTATTCATGTTTTCTTTTATTTGTTTTACAACAATGATGTATTCTGGTTATTTAAGAGGAGGAATTGGTGGATTGATAACGTGGTTCATAGCTTCAGTTTTATCAATATTTTTCAGTATTTTCATGTTGCTATTAATAAGGCAAATAGATTTATATGAGAAGGAACCATGGGGATTAATCATCTTTTCTTTTTTTTGGGGTGCTTTGGGCTCAACAATATTATCACTATTCATGAATGAAATAAACAATATAATTTTCAGTTCAATATTTGGTAGAGATATAGGTTCGATAATGACTGCTACAATAAGTGCACCAATATTTGAAGAATTTTTTAAATTGTTGGTAATACCTATAATAATTGTTTTATTCAGAGTTAATTTTAACAGTCCTATGGATGGATTGGTATATATATTTGCTTCTTCCCTGGGGTTCAAAATAGTTGAAGATTTGGTATACGGAGCACAATTCACTGCCCAAACAGGAGCATTATATGGTTTTATATTGCTTGTATTAGTGAGATGGATAATGGGATTTTTAGGGCATCCTCTAATGTCAATGTTTTCTGGATTTGCTGTGGGTTTAGCAACAGTTACAAGTAACTTTTTTTTGAAATTGGTCTATATTATAATTGGATACTTATTGTCAGTTGGTGCACACTTTGTATGGAATTTCATGGCTTCAGTGGGCCCCAATCTATTTGGATGGTATGTCTGCCTATGGTTCCCTTTACAAACCACAATACTCATAATAGTATTCATTTTTCTATATTTTATAGCTTTAAATATTGAAAAGAATATATTAAAAACAATACTTTATGAAGATGTAAAAAACGGTTTTTTAACAAGTGAAATAGTAGAAGAATTAACAGACTTCAGATTGAGAAACATTAAAAAGCGGTCATTAAGTAATGAACAGAAAAGACTGTATGAAATACTTATGCACGAATTGGCAATTTACGCTCTACTAAAAAAACAATCCAACCAAAGCCTAGGAAATGAAATTCAAAAGACCCTACAAGAAAAAAAAGAAATCATAAACTATCTAAAACCATATCTTATTGGAGGTGTGTCATGAAAAAAATAACTCTACAACTATTTGCATTATTTTTAATACTAATCTTGAAAGCCTCTTCAAACACCGAAATAGTAAATCAGGAAATCTACAAAACAAATCAGATATTCAAACTCTATTACAATCAAAGGTTTGAAGAATGTAAAAACTACTGTTATAACATCATATCTCAAGACATAGACAATAGCTCAGCATATGTTTTCTATTTTGCTTCATCTTATCAATTGGAAAAACTTCAAGAAACAATAAACGATACCGATAATAAATATATCAAATTTATCCAAGATTTTAATATTTCCAAAAAAAATGAAATAATAGAAACTCAAAAAGAATACCAATTACTAACCATTCTCTCAGGTTATTCAAATATATTTTTGTACTTTACATCAAAGGAAGGTTCATCTTATCTAGACGAGGCAATAAATATACTAAGGAGAAGCTTATTTTTCCCTGTCAGCTTCTCAAGCATATATACTGGATTGGGAATATCTTACTCTGAGAAAAAATTGAACGAAAGAGCAATATCTATGATAAATAAAGCTTTAAATATAAAAAGCTATGATGCAATAGCGTTGGAATATTATGGAAAACTTCAAAACAAGCTTGGTAACTATTCACAAACAATATCAAAACTCAAAAATTACACGATTATAGAATACCCTGATTTGCTATATCAACTTGGGTTTGCATATGAAAAAAACAACGAAATAGATAAAGCATTAGAAACATATATGTTAGCATATAAATATGATCCATACCTTCTCGGACAAGGATTTATAAGCTTAGTACGAATAGGAGATATATATCTGTATGTAAAAAATGATAAAGAAAAAGCAATATCTTATTATCAAGAAATTTTGAGAATAATTCCAGACAGTTTAGTTGCAAAAACCAAAATAGAAGAAGCCCAAAACTATAATCCCTCCCAAAAAGAGAAAAACAAAAAGAAATAATAATAAATAATGTCCCCGATAGATAAATTAATAAATTCGAATCCATTTGAATACGAATATCATGATGATGATCTTTTTCTTTTATCCATGAAAGAATCCTTCAAAAATCAATTCTCAAAATCAAATTTTTACAGAGAATTCATAAATATCAAGGGATTCAAAAATTTAAATATTGACAATATAAAAGAGATTGATAATCTATGGGAATACAGGCTGTTTGTAAGCGTTTTCGTATTCAAGGAATTTGTTAATGAGGCAGACTTCCAAATAACCCAAAATATAGAAGTGGAAATATTTTCATCAGGAACAGGGAATAAACCCTCAAGAATGGTATTGGACAAAATAACATTGGAAAGAATAAAAAAAATCGTCTTCAGCATATATAGCGACTATGGATTAGTAGATTTAGAAAATCAATACAATTATTTATTTTTCACTTATGAAGATCTGAGCTTAGGAACAGCATTTTCAGATATATTATTATCGGAATTAGCCCCAAAAATAAACCAAAAATTTTTTGTTCTCAAAAGAAAAGACCAAGGGTTCCATTTTGACTTGGAAGGGACAATAGAAAAGCTTTTTGAGTTTCAAAAAAGCGGGCTCAAACTCAGAATACTTGGTTTCCCAGCATACATATATTACACAATACAAGAGCTAAAAAAAAGGAATATAAAATTCAACTTTGATGGTGTGGTCCTACCAGGAGGAGGATGGAAAACCCATAAACAAGAAATATCCATCTCCGAATTCAGAGAACTTGTAAAAGAATATTTAGGAATAAAAGAAGTTAGAGACCTTTATGGTATGGTAGAACACGGTATACCTTATGTAGATTGTGAATATCATAATAAACATATTCCGAGGTATTCCAGAGTTAGAACATTTAATCCATTAACAAAAAAATTCAATAAATATGATGAAATTGGACTAATATCTTTTATAACTCCCTATGCAAACAGCTACACAATTTCATTTGTAATCTCCTCAGATGTAGGTTTCATAAATTTTGGATGCAAATGTGGAAGAAAAGCCCCGTACATAGTTCTATTGGGAAGGGCAGGAACAACTAAACTTAGGGGATGTGCGATAAGCGCTCTGGACTTCTTAAAATAAAACCATAATAAATCTATGGAACTATATCTCAAAATAGGAAACCAAAACATATTTTTTATATTCGCAAAAGAAGACAAAATAATAGAAAACTTCATAATACCATCCTACATAACACTGAACAGAGAAAACAACATAGTAAAAATAGGGCCCTATTCTTTTTTACAATATATAGTGATTAAACAACTTCAAAAGATACCGGAATACCCCGAAAAACTGTACAATAGATCAAAAAAATATGATTTCTTAGTTAAAAGATTAGTAGAGAACAATATAATTCAATCTTATAAGGAATTTTTTAATATTATGCAATACATTTTTTCATATAACCTTGAAAAAATATATGATTTGAGTTTATATGAAGACTATGAAAAATATAATATACCATTTTTCTTGGATATCAAGAGTCTGTATTACTTACTAAAAAATACGAGTATAATAAAATGGATAAATTTCATTGAAGAAGGGTCCCCATACTTAAAAAACCAGCAAAATTTTTTGGCTGACACCATAAAATACTGGAAATACAAATTTGAAATGATAAACTTTTGGGAATTCTTCCACAAGTTTTCCCCAAAATTACTAAATATATATATAGCAGAGGTAAATGCAGTAATATGGGTATTTAACAGATATGGTTTCTTAAAATTCAAAAAAGTAAACATAGGGTTAAGAAAAATAAAAGAAATGCTCAGCAAAGAATTACTCAAAAAAAACATATTCCTTAAACACACAGAAATTGAAAAGTATTCAATTGAAATACTACAAGATAATATAAAAGACAATTTAGAAACAACAAAAAATACACAAGTAAATTTAAAAAATTCAATAGCCAATTTTATTACACAACTACCACCAACAATAATTGAAGATATATACAATGAAATTCAAAAAAAAGATATTAATTCAATAAATTCTTTCAACTCTGTAACATTAAAAAATCATCAGATTTCAAAAATGATTCTTTCAACATTTAATCAAATATTAATAGTAGAATGAGATATATAATAATAGGAGATAATATAGATATTACAAAACATATACCCATTAAAACAAATAATTTGCAAAAAGTTGACTGTCAAGAACACAGTATTAAAGAAATAGAAGAAATAATAGTTCAACAAAATCTTTTCTCAAAAAATCAGTTCTTTTTTCTTAAAAACTTTGAAAAACTACTAGAAGAAAACAATTTCAAAAGAATAATAGAACTACTAGAAAAAAGTAAGCATTCAAACATAATAATACACTTACAAAGTAATCTTAGCTCACTAAAAGAAGAAAAACTACAGAACTACATAAAAAATAATTTTAAAGTAGTTGATATATCAAAATTAGAAACATCAGACAAAACAATAGATGATTTTATTTCTTTAATTTCAAAAAAACATGGTATTGAAGAAAATAACTCAATAAAGGAAAATATTAAAAACATTCTAAAAAAAACAAACAATGATTTTATTATAGCTGAAAGAATTATAGACGATATAATTTTTTTAAATCAAAACAAAATAATGGAATTGAATGAAGAAATAATTGATTTTTTTATTTCCCAATATAAAAGTATCAACTTCTTCAATGTAGTAAATATATTTTTAGAGATCTTATTTGAAAATAAAATAGAAAACTTAGAAAATCTAAAAAAGATTACCACAAAATATGAATTATTTTTGAATTACTTAGACGATATTGAATTAAATGATAGATTAGAAGAACTTTGGGGATTAATATTTTCACAACTAACAGCAATAATAAAAATTTATAATGAATATCTTAGGGTTGGCGAAAACTCCAGAATAATTGCAACTAACCTAAAAATTAACCCATACAGAGTATCCATGTTAATGAAATTTGTCAGGAAATTGGATTATTTGGTAAAATACAATGGATACTCTCCCACCCATTTAATTTCCTCTTTTCTAGAATCAGAAATAAAAATAAAAACCAATAAGAGTAATTATAAACAAGAAATAATTAATCTATTGGAATTTTACTTATAAAATAAATTGTGGACTGAAAATTACAAATTGTAAAAAATTAGTAAAAAATTGATTGCCAAGTATTTAATAATCATTATTTTCATCATATGTATTATATAGAATAAAAAATAAAGGTGTGGGAAAAAATGAACAATATAAATTTGAATTCATATACAACACTAGCAGTTGGAGAAGAAGGCGGGGGATTATCAAATCCAAACAAAGAATATGCAACATCGAATCCCGGATTCACACATGAATCAGGACAAGAAGAAGGTATCAGAGTCACAACAACAGCCGTTGGAGAAGAAGGAGGACTCCAACCATACCCAATAAACAGAAATGATTTACTACAAATATACATAAGATTACTGCTATTATACCTATCACAGTATAACCACAATTTATATATGTCATTCGGAAGAGTCAATGCATAAATGCATACTATGTTTACAAATATTTGATCAAAATTCATGTACAAACTGTAACATAAGGTATGATTTTAATTATCAAACCAACTCTCCATTTTTTAATCAGCTCGTTTCATTGATAAAACAAGAAGAAATAGAATTATCAATAATTGCAATAAATAATTGGATAGAAGAAATAGAGATAACTTTAGAATCATCAAAAGCAAACATACCTCTTCTTCCAGACATAGAATACTATAGGGATTTGATCAATAAAACCCTCGAAAAGATAATTATAATACTGTCAGAAATTTCAAGTAATCTTGATAAAAATATTTCAGTTGATGAAGAAATAAATAAACTATCCAAAGAGGAAACACAGTTGATGGAATGGATGTCCACTTTGCAACAGTTAGAAAAACAAATAAAGGACCCTAAATATGTGCATAGCCAAATCAAGAAAAGTGGGTTAGATGTTGACTATATAATAGAGAAAATTATAGAAACAAAAGATAGTTTATAAAAGGGTAAGTAACAATTCTGGAGTATTTATATAATAGGGTTTCTTGGCGGGTCGTCTAGTGGTAGGACATGGGACTTTGGATCCCGTGGCGAGGGTTCGAATCCTTCCCCGCCAGCTTTGCACAATGAATTCTAACTTTACCCTCTTTATTCTAGACTTACTACCCTCAATATGCACTAAGGTAGTGAATGAAATATATAACCTCAACTCAGATTCCCCAACGACAATTTCTTTGTATTAACAAATAAACATAAAACAAAATGTGTTTGCAAATGAAATAGATGTAATCATTGATCTAGTAAATACAAAAGATATAGAATCAATTACACAGAAAATACCATTAATATTAGAATCAATAGTAAAAAAGATTGAAAACTTAAAAGAATATATGAATAGAAATATTGAAAACTTTGTAAGTATAGATCAAGAAGAAACCTATCAAATAAACAAGCTTATAGAAATATTTGAACGTATATTATCAAAAATAATTGTTGTAGATCAATCCATATACTTAAAAAGAGAAAAGTCAGAAATTGAACTTATAACAAAAGATAATGATAAGAATGAAAATTCAAATATCCTCAAAATACTATCGAATTCATTTAATCAAATAAAAATTTCTGTATGGAATATGTATAATGTAATAAAGACCGTAGATAAACCATATATTGTTGAAGATAAAATAGATTTCCTAGGAAAATTGGAGAACCTAATACCCATAGATTACTTTCTATCTGACTATCTGAATTATAAAGTAATAGAAAGAGAATTTATAGAATGGCTATTTCTAGATATAGAACTCGAAATACTCTCAAGTTTAGAATATATACAAAAAGAAGATCTAAACTTTCTAAAAGAAAACACTTCAAATATAATAACAGAAATTATTCATAATCTAGATGAGTTTTCGAAAGTAAAGGATCTTTATATAGAACTCAGACAAATATATGATCAAATAAAATTACTGAAATTGAATATACAACTAAAATGTCCAATATGCAGTAATCATCTGTCTAACAATCAATGCACAAAATGTAAAACAGTCTTTGTAGATTTAATAACAAATATATCTTTTATTAAAACCCTATTTCAGGCAACAGTCATAAGGGACCAAAAATTATTTGAGGAATTAATAGATATAGCTATAAATGGAATAAAGAATTCCCTAAATCTGAGTAATTCCAACCTTATAAA
>JANXBF010000014.1 GCA_025057615.1 Candidatus Calescibacterium sp.
AGACCAAATAAAAAAAATAGAAAACTATAAAAAATTTAAAATATATAGCTTTATACCAAAAAAAATAGAAAATTTAGAATTTGGGAAACCAAACATAAATAGTATCAAATTTTTTGAAAATACAGATACTGTAGAATTTGAAGTAAATGGTTCTCAACCATCATTCATTGTTGTAAATAATAGATATCACACTGATTGGAAAGCATACCTAAATGAACAAGAAATACCAGTATTAAAAATCAACGGCATCGTGCAAGGTTTGATAATACCACCTGGAATACATAGAATAAAGCTCAAATTTGAACCCCCATACAAGAAAATAGTTTTCCTCCCCATAATACTCATGTTCATATATACCACACTTTTGGTATATTTTACAATTTATAAAAAACATCAATAATTTATATTATCTTATATTAAGACAGGGTGTTCATTTGAATAACGAATAAGATATCAAATTATGCGTTAACCATTCTTTCTATTTCAGCTACTTTATTAACCAAAATTGGTAAAACTTCCTCTCTTTTTTCAATTTCACAATACTTTCTGTACATTTCTAATATATCAAAAGCATCAGTAATAACAACGGAATCATTTTTTCTGTCCATAGTAAATGAAGTATTATCAACCTTTTGGATCTTCAAAACATTATCAAATTTTATAATCTTTTCCAATACTTCATTACTTAATGAAGTATACAATATTTTCAAATATTTATCTTTATTTTTCTCTATCTTTTCAAATAAATCTTTATCTTCTTGCAAAATCATAAACTCTTTATAACTTAATTTTTCAAAGGATATTTTGGGGAATTTATCGATTATCTCCCCCAGAATTATTCCATGATCAAAATTCTCTGAAAAATCTAATGGAATTAGTGAGCCAGAGTAAAAAACGTTCTTTGGACCAATCTTCTGAAACCTATGAACATGACCCAAAGCACAATAAACTATTCTATCATCTAAATCATTGTATTTAACATAATATGTAGGATTAATAAAATTTTTTGACTCAGTACCAGATAAAACAGAATTCTCTAAATACATATGTCCCAACAATATCTTTATCCTATTTACTGAATTTTCCAAAAACTTGGATATCAATGTTGAGTGGACAAAAGAATAAGCAAAATCTTTGTCAACCCCTATATTGTAGAAAGCATTTATAGCTGAACGATACTCAATAAAAGGAATCATGATTATATCCACATTATCACAACTAATAGGTTTTAAATTTTCTTCTTCAACATCCTTTCTTAAATCCAAATCTGTATAAATAAAAATCTTTTTCCTACTCAGTCTATTAATGTACTTGTTAAACAAATAGATATTAGATAGTTTTTTAGTATTATCGTGATTACCAGATATCACAAAAGTGTAGTCGACATTTTCATATGAATTGAGCAAAAATTCAATAAAAAGTTCTTCTGAATCTTGAGAAGGATTCCTATAATGAAAAACGTCCCCAGAAACAAATAGGAAATTTGGCTTAAACTCCCTTATTATCTGATTAATTTGTCTAATGGGATTGTAAAAATCAAGTTCTATATCCCCGCGTATAGATTTGATTTTTTTACCTAAGTGTAGGTCTGCTATATGAACAAATCTCACTAAGCACCGCCGCCAATTCTAGCCTTCATTTCTTGTGGATTAGAACTTCTTGAAACAGCTTCATCAGCAGATATTTTTCCTTCTTTATATAGATCAAAAATTGATTGGTCCATAGTTTGCATTCCATATTGCCTGGAAGTTTGCATAATAGCTTTAAGTTGATGAACCTTACCTTCCCTTATTATATTTTTAACAGCTGCAGTTCCAACAAGAATTTCACATGCTAAATATCTACCCTGACCAGAAGCAGCCGGAATAAGTTGTTGACAAATAATAACCTCTAGAACAGATGCCAACTGAATCCTTACCTGTTGTTGTTGGTGTGGTGGAAAGACGTCTATTATTCTATCTATAGTTTGGGGAGCATCGGAAGTATGCAAAGTAGATAGTATAAGATGTCCAGTCTCAGCAGCGGTCAAAGCACCAGCAATGGTTTCCAGGTCTCTCATCTCACCAACCAATATTACATCTGGATCTTCCCTCAAAGCAGACTTCAAAGCTGAAGCAAAAGAATGAGTATCTACACCCAATTCTCTCTGATTTATCATCGACTTCTTATGCGTATGAATATATTCAATAGGATCCTCTATAGTAAGAATATGATCAGTTCTATTAGAATTGATTATATCTACAATAGCAGCCAATGTGGTTGATTTACCAACACCAGTTGGCCCTGTAACCAAAAATAACCCGCTTCTCTTTTTAGCAAAATCATAAACTATTTGGGGTAACCCTAACTCTTCAGGGCTTTTTATAACACTGGGGATAGTTCTAAAAGCCGCAGCAACTGCACCACGCTGCCTAAAAACATTTAATCTAAATCTTCCATAGCCTGGAATACCGTAAGAAGTATCCAATTCCATATCTCTTTCAAATTTTTCACGCTGCTTATCATTCAAAATAGCATAAATAAGACGACGAGTATCCTCTGGTTTCAATCTGGGAAACTCTGTGGGTATTAACCTACCATCTATTCTCAACATCGGAGGTAAACCAGCAGTAACATGTAAATCACTGGCATTCCTCTCTACAGCTATCCTTAAAAGAGTATCTATATTCAAGGTAGTTGCATCCATTATCTATACCCCCCCAATTATTTATTTTCTTACAATTATTTATTTTCTTACAGCAACCTTTTTCAAAACCTCATTTACATATGTGTAATTATCTCTAAAATCTGAAGTACTCTTGAGTATAATTCTATGAGCCAATACGGAAGGAAACACAACTTTTATATCATCAGGTATTACATAATCACGATTATTTAAAAAAGCATAAGAACATGAAGTTCTGAGAACATGTAATAAAGACCTTGGACTTGGTGGTAAATATACCCTACCATCAGAATGTATATACTCAAATAAATCCAAACAGTATTCTTTAATTCTGTCGTCTATATGAATTTTTTTCACTTCTTCAAAAGCTTCCAATATATCCTGTATAGTAAGCCTAACTTGAAAACTATAATCTCCATTTTTCCAAACATACATATCAGCTATTTTTTTCATCTCTTCTCTAATTGGATAACCCAGAGATATCTTCATTAAAAATCTGTCAAGCTGAGCCTCAACAAGAGGATAAGATCCAGCCATTTCTATAGGGTTTTCTGTTGCTATTACGAAAAATGGTTTCGGCAAAACGTAACTTTTCCCATCTATAGTGGTTTGTCTCTCTTCCATAACTTCGAGCAAAGCACTCTGAGATTTCGGAGGTATCCTGTTTATTTCATCTATTAGTAAAATATTTGTAAACACTGGACCTGGTTTAAAATCGAATTCCATCATTTTAGGATTATATACGCTGATCCCTGTTATATCAGTTGGTAACAAATCGGGAGTTCCCTGAATCCTCTTGAACTTGAGATCCATAGAATTTGCAATGATTTTTGCTAACGTTGTCTTGCCAACACCCGGAACATCCTCAATAAGAATATGACCCCTAGATAAAAAACAAGAAAAAATTAGGTAGAAAACTTTTTCTTGAGTAAAGAAAAAGTTTCTTATCTGAGAAATCAAGTCATTAAATTTGGTAGCAGTTTTCATCCACTTTATAGATTTCTATGAATATTTAAATAATCCTTGTAAGATTAGACATTCTCAATAAGCATAGAATATCCCCCACCACTTCCTGCACAAACCATAACAACTGCTCGCTTATAACCAAACTTTTTAAGACCGATGATTGAATTTATGACCAATCTTGCACCAGTGGCACCTATGGGATGCCCAAAAGCAACAGCACCACCAAAAATGTTAGTTCTTTCATAATCCAATCCCAATAACCTCATATTAACAGCAAGTACACAGGCAAAAGCTTCATTTATCTCCCATAAATCAATATCATCTTTTTTCAATGAAAACTTAGCCAAAAGAGAGCTAGTTGAAATTGAAGGAACAACAGGAAAATTCTCTGGCTGGTCGAAACTTTCAGCAAAACCTACAATCCTACAAAGAGGATTCAAATTATACTTTACCAATGCTTTCTCCGAAACAATCAACAAAGCAGAAGCACCATCAGCCAACGAAGAAGCATTACCAGCAGTTATTGTAGAATCAGGACCTTTAACAACAGGTTTCAAAGACGATAATTTATCTAAACTAATATCTATCCTAATATTTTCGTCAATTTCCTTTTTTGGAGACTTAATAAAATTATTAGGATTACTATTCCAAAATTCAATTGCTCTTTTGTGGCTATTGTAAGCCAACTCATCCTGCTGTTCTCTACTTACCCCGTATTTTTTTGCAATTGACTCAGCTATCTCTATCATCAATCTGTTAGAAACAGCACACCTCAAACCATCAGAGTTTATTGAATCTTCAAGAATCATATCTCCATATTTGTTTCCCAATCTATTCCTGACAAGAAAAGGAGCATTGGTCATACTCTCGACACCACCAGCAATAATAATATCATATTCATTACTTACAATATTAGCATAGGCAGTTTGCAGAGCTTTAATCGGAGATATACAAACCTGATTAACAATAAAAGCAGGCGTTTTAGTATCAAGATTGGCTTTTAACAATGCCTGTCTTGCTAAATTCTGACCAGCACCTGCACCTATAACGTTACCCAATACCACTAAATCAACAGGTAAACCATTTCTATCAGTAATATCACGAATAACTAAGGAAGCCAAATCCGAAGCTTTAAATTCAGCCCAAATACCCCCAATCCTACCAAAAATAGTTGAAGAATAATCAACAATGTAAACCATTATACCACACTCCCATCAAAATCCCACAACTTTTACAATAACCTTCTTATTTCTTTGACCGTCGAACTCTCCGTAGAAAATTCTCTGCCATGGACCAAGATCCAGTCTACCTTCAGTTATTGGAACAACAACTTGATGATGAACAATAATATTTTTCAAATGAGCATCACAATTATCCTCACCAGTACTATGATGACGATATTCCTCACCATCAGGGTGCTTCCCATAAGGAGCAAGCCTTTCCAAAAATTTCTCTAAATCATATAAAAAACCCTCCTCATTATCATTGATAAATACAGAAGCAGTAATATGCATAGCAGAGACCAAAACAAAACCTTCTTTAATACCTGATTTATCAACAGCCTCCTGAATCTGTCTGGTTATATGAATAAACTCCCTCCTTTTACGCGTATTAAAAACCCAATACTCAGTATATGACTTCAAAATTCCCTGATTGTATACTTTTGTATCAATTATTTTCAAAACTTTTATCCTCCTTTCTATACACTAACACTATCTATAAACTTTTTCAAAACTTTGATTTCTTTCTCTAAGTAATCCATCTCGTTTACCTCTTCTTTAGTCAGATTTTTCTTATTCTTAAGATAATACAACCTATTTGAGTTTCTAGAAACATAATCCTTAACTGTCAATTTTATAGACTCTTCTCCCATGGATTGAATCACACTCTCAACAGTAGAAATGAATTTAGAAGCAAACATATTATCATTAAGCTTTTTAATAGTATTGGTAACTACTTCTTGCTTATCATCACCTAACTCCAATTTCACTCCATCCAAATAAACAACAAAATTCATCCCCTCTTTCTTTATTATCTCTAGGATTAATCCCAGATAAACATAAAGATACTTTTGGAAATCCTGCTGTAATATCTCATAATCAATTGACAAGTTTTCAACCCTTTGATAAAATGGATCTATATGTAGCCCAGGATCAGTATTAATCAATTCCATATATGATTTTTCCATAATATCCATTAAAACAAAAGAATATAATGGTAATCCATGTTTAACCTGAAGCATCGATATCCTAAAAGGATTATAATTTTCAATAACTTCTATATTTTGAAGTTTAGAAATGTTAAAAAATCTGCTATTATTGACATTTTTAACACCCAAAACTTTATAATATTTTACATATGAATCATTGAAAAGCTGGGACTTATATCTGTAAAGAATTGAGGAAGCCCTTGATAGTTTACTAACAACCTCATCTTCACCACCAAATATACTAACCACTTGGTCCTCTATATCCATATAAAGGTAATCTCTATAATTGTTTTCAATGAAATTCAGAATTTCCTCTTCATAATTCTTAAACTTGTCATATCTCAAATTAACAAAATTATCAAATATTTTGTATAGATAGCTCACAATTCTGTTTTTGTCATTTTGTATAATCATATCTACATCTTTATCAATAATTTCCTTATTAGCAACATAAAAATTTATCTTATTACCCCAACTACCTGGCTTAGATTCAAAAGTTATCTTCAAGTAATTAGATACATAATCGTTATAGAACTTCTGCCACACATTATTTATACCTTCTATAACATCATTGATATATCTTTGGACAAGCATATTGAATTTGTTATAAAATAATATAGCGTATTCCTTTAGAGTAGCATAAACAATGTGATTATTCATATCAGACAAAGACTTAGAAAACCCTTCAATCAATTTCTTATCTTTCTTATTAAATATTCTTGCAAACATAGAGTTCGATTTTTCTATGAGAGTATTAGAGTAAAAATCAACATCTCTAGCCAGTTTAGAAACTTGATTATTATGATCTTCTATTTCTTTTCTCAACATTTCTTTTACCTTTTCAAAGTAATAAGGGAAACCCTGTTCAGAGTCAGTTAAAATCTTATAAACCAAGAAAAATCCCATTGAAGGACTGGTAATATATTCCTGAATTAAATTCTTGAACTCTTCAAATTTTGTCTTAACGAAATCATCCAGATTTTTCTCAACTCTTTCCTTAATAGCGTCCACTGTACCACTATACTCAACTAATAACTTCTGTTTTATAGTAATTTGTATATTACTGTTATTCACTTGATAAATCTTTTCGCTTAACTCAACAGAAGAAAAAGATTTGAAAGAATATAAACTATTAATAAGATCATCTGAATTAATTTCATCAATCTTCAAAGTCTTCATTATGTCAAAAATGTGGTTGGACTTTATATCTCTATTGAGGCTGTCATACATGTGCTTTATTAATTTACCTGCAACATATTTTTTAACCAAATCATAAGGATAGATAACACTGGATGTTCCAAATGAACTGTACAAATAATTTTTTTCAGAATATGGTTGCATTTTTTGGGACTGGCTTAAAACAGTAAATAAATTATCCTCTGCTGATTTTATACTTGTTCCTACACCTGATGTTAATAGTATTACCAATGATTCACTAACAGCTCTTATGGTATCATCAAGACTACCAATCGGAAATTCTTCATTCTCATCATCAACAACATAACACACGTCAAAAGGTTGCTTTTTACTCCTAACTACTCTGGTTTGACTAAACTGAACATTATACTCTGTTTCTTTAGATGGATTCATATAATAATCTATTTCCTTAAGTGTAGCATAGCCATTAGCAAAGATATGTTTTCTTTCAGCTTCATCTGATATAGGAAAAGGATGAAAAGCAGTGGGCAGAAAAAGTATACCCTTCACAAGGGCTGAAACCGCGTTTTCTTCCTCTATAACTTTTCGAACCACATAAGCCATATCAAGAAGCATACCACTACCAGTTCCCCCACAAGTAGAGGAAACTATATAAACATTAATAGTTTTGGAAGCTATCCTAACATCAGCAAACTTAGCTCTCAATTGTTTAGTCACCATATCTATAGCATTGAAAACTCTATCAATATTCTTGAAAAGGTAGAGTCTTCCCATAGGTCTGAATTGTTTTGCTCCCTCGTCACCAGCAACAACTTTGAAATTCAAATTAGATGGAAACCAAGGTCTCACAAACTCAGCAGTCTCAGATTTGAGATTACTAATAATAGCAGAAACCCCAGGAACACCAACATTTATATACTCATCGGGCTCCAATTCATTAACCAAAACTTCGTTTTTATCAGAATCAATACACAAAAATTTCAGCAATCCTTTACCAATATCACCAACCCTTTTTTTCAGATTAACAACAGTCTTTAAACCAGTTCCTCCCAAACCTATAACTATTGTTGGTATGCTGAATTCCATACTATACCTACCTCCTTTTACACAACCAACCTTATTTTCAACATATCAGCCAAGGTTATAAATTTTCTCTCTATATTCCAATATTCCTCCTTATATATTTCACTAAGAAATTCCCTATTCTGTTTAAAATCCTTATAAAGAGAAAACATAATATTTTGAGATTCCCATAAATTATAGTTAAGCCTTAATTTTGATCCAAATTCTATAAAACTAATAATATTATTTATGTATTCAGTTATACCTTTATTTTTATTTTCTATCAAATTTCTCAATTTCAAAAGCATATTCTTTAGTTTTTTTTCAAATTTCGCTTTAATTTTCTGTTCATCCAGATTCAAACATATCTTATCCTTATTAGCAATAAAATACAATATATCATCATAGCTATCCCGAGAATTGAAATTTTCCAAAGCATTCTCTATCTGATTATCCAATATCAACAATGTTATAAGCTTCATCTCCAAAGGTATAGGATAAAAACCATTTTCAACAAGATTACGAATAATTATTTTTTGTTCAAAGAATATCTCATCAATCTTTTTATCTATCTGCTTAACATTTGAAGTGATTAGCTTTTTTATTATACTCCTACGAGAGTTTATAAAAATGTCATTAAGAGAAAAAGTTTTTGAAGAATAACTATCAACTAAATTCACAATATCAACAATATTACTTGAAAGCAAAAAACCCTTAAGAAGATTGAATACCTCTTTGGTATCAAAATCTCCTAAGCCAAAATAAAAAGATAAATTTCCCAAATACACAAAAATAAAACAGTTTTCATAATATGAAAAATCAGAAACATCAATGCATTTAACCTTACCAGCGGAAACAACACACTCACCTGTTGAATACTTTTCAAAATTCTCAAAATCCCAAAAACAATTTAAAAAATGATTACCAGTTTTTAAGAAAATTTTATTAAATATGTATGAAGCTACAATCCTTTCTTTTTCTAAACATGAACTTTTTACAAAATCATTAAAAACCTTTAGACCATCAAAATAGTAATTTGATTTTGCATCCTTGAGAATAGTTTGCACCACTGGCTCCAAATTTATATCAAACATCTGTCTTATTTTAACAACAGCCCAATAGAGAAACTTAAGATTTTGAGTAGCTTCAATACCAGATATATCATCAAAAAACCACCCACAACTAGTATAAGCAAACAAAATATTTTTATAAATCTCCAATAAATTCAGCAACTTCGTAGCTTTATCACAATCATCTATCCCATTACTATTCATAAAATCACAAACCAATTTCAAGAGGTCTTCTTTCGTTTTTACATCATTATCTCTTTTTATTAAATATTCGATATATTCTTTCCTCAGATCACTTACTTCCATCAAATTGATACTTTTAGAATATATTTCTTCAAATGTACTTCTTACACTATCAATAGCTATTCTAAGATTTCTTCTCCATTCCTGAGAAGTATTAGGGTCAAATCTACATCCACAATTATCTTTCCACCTTGACAAACCATGAAAACAACTCCAAGAAGTATTTTCATTTATCTCAGCCTCATATAAAATATCAACATTATTAATATAAAATTCAAAATTACAGACCTTAGTAGAAGGATTAGAAAGCAAAGTATATATACAGTAAGCTAAACCAAGTTCTCCAAACTTCTTATGATGTCCATAAGTCTCTCCATCAGATGCAATAACAATCACATCATTGTCATCCTTAAATTCAGAAATAATAGACTTTGCTAATTTTTCTCCACTACTCAATAGATCTTGGAACGAAACAGCATGAGATAAATTAGAATTATAAGCAAAAACAATTATTTTTTTGCCAGAGGGTAAACAAACATAGAAGGGCTTGTTCGGGATATTACCATTATTTTCTATCCAATCTGAAGCACCTATTTTTCTGTATCTCTTTATCTGATGTGGAGCAAGGATAGTAAAATTTATACCGTATGAAGCCAACACCTCAAGAGATTCAATATCAACAGCCGTTTCTGGAAGCCACATACCTGTAGGAGTTCTACCAAAATGATACTCGAAGTCCCTAATAGCCCAATAAACCTGGTTTTCTTTATCCAATTGATTAGCAAGAGGTAATATTATATGATTGTATACCTGTGCAATAGCATTACCAAAACCCAACCTTTTAATACTATATTCATCAGCATCAATTACCTTCCTATACAACTCAGGAAAACTGCTTTTTATCCAACTCATTAAAGTAGCACCAAAATTGAAACTAACATATTCCAAATTATTGATTATATTAATAATATATCCACTATTATCGAATATCCTGGCATATACATTGGGAATATAACATTCCATCGATATCTTTTCATTCCAATTAGAAAAAGGATAAGCACTACTCTGAAACTCTATCTCATTAACAAAAGGATTGAATCTTGGAGGCTGATAAAAATGCAAATGAAAAATAACATATCTCATAAAATATCCAATTTGTAAGTGTAAATTTTACTATCTACCTCTATAGTTAAATATTCATTATCAACTTTTAATACTTTTAAAACAAAGTTTTCCAATTTATAAATATCATTTTCCTTTATAAAAATGTCGGTATTATTATACTCAATTATTGCATATTTCTGGTTTCCAATCTTCATGCTTCCTTTATATTTGATTTGGAGATTAAATTCCCGCATTTGGGATTCAACAACAGGAGGCTTATCAGGTGGTAAATAAACATTATCCTTAACAGCTATACTCTGCTTGTCAACCTGTTGTGATTCTTTCAATTTCTTCTCTTCTATCATTCGTACTTCATCACTCCAAAACCTAATATTAAGCCTTTCACTTTCAGAAAAATATGAATCCACATTACTAACTGGCAAAGAATACAAATAACTAATAACCATCGATAATTTCAGGTAATCATCATCAATATTCACAAAAGAAAAGCTTTCAATATTGAAAGATCTATCATTATCATAAAAATATTTCATAAAATTCAATAAATAATCCTTTCTTATCCTAAGCGATAAATCACTTGTTCTATCACTAACTTTTGAAAGCTCATCAACAATAATAACATCAGATCTTTCCAAATAATTCAGCAGATTATTCAACTCTTCTTCCAATAACTTTGGAGGAATAATATTTTCTTTCTTAGGAGAATATATAGAAGAAAGAGATAATATATACCTATTATACTGCTCCTTTTCTTTATTTATTAACTTAACTTGCTTATTATAGCCAATGTTCAAAAACAAAATTATTAATAAAAGTGATATTATAATGATTACCTTAATAAATAATGTTTTTCTCTTCATTTATTAGTCTCTATTCTTATTTGAGCTCTATTAAGCTCATAATTGTCAAAAATTTTAAACTTGGAGTTTCCCTCAATATTAGCCACAATATCCCTAGTTTTTAATTCATTCACCAACAAACTAATTTGCGAATAACGTGGACTAACAACAATAAGATAAAACTTATCATCCTTAATATAAAAACTCTCAAGATATATTTCGCTAATATTCGAAACATTTAAAGAATTGAAAATTTGATAAAAATAAAATCTATTACTTTGATCAACAGAAGGCTGATTATATATAAACAAATTCCTTTGAGATTGATAATTATTTTTAATTCCCTCCAGAATCATCTTATGTTTCCTTAACGAGTCATTACCCATAACAATACTAAGCACAAGAATCAAAATCATACCAATAATAACAAAACCTAAAGAATTATCAATTTGACTCAATACCAATTCTCTTTTTGATTCCGATGAAATTTTATCAACAGATAAATCAATAGGAAACTTCTTATCAAAATCCAGTATTTTTGAGTACAAATCCAAGTACTTACCATCATCCATAGTAAAGAAATTCATCCCCGGAAAAGTTTTAGATAAATAACTCAAAACAGGTAGTTTACCATACTCTTTATTCGTGAAAAAGAAAAACTCTTCAATATTTATCTTAGTCTGACTTTGAAAAGAAGAAACCATCCTATAAACCTCATTAATAAATTTGGTTATCTGTATCTCATCATCAACACCAACAAATCCTTCGGAACCATAAGGTAAAACCATAAAAAAATAATATCCATTACCCTCAAAAGAAAAAATGGAAGTATAATGATCATCGAAGTTAAAACCAAAAAACTTTGGATAGTTGAGATTAAAAACAATTTTAAATAAAAAACTCTTGGGAATAACAGCCTTTAACTTAGCTTTCACCTTCCTCATTACATTGAAATAATCGTTCAACACTTCCTTTTTAATAGAAACAAAATATAGCTTATTACCAAAAATAAAATAATCATTATACAACTCACTTAGATTAACAGGAATGGACTTCATCAAATAAGACTTTATAGCCAAAATATTCTTAATATCAAAAGAAATACTTAAACTCTTCGTTATCAGCAAACTATCGGGAACAATTAAAATTATTTCTCTATTTTTTATTTCATCGATTTGTGCTTCTGATATACTTGCGTACTTTGAAATTCTTAGAAAACCGCTTCTAAAATAAATAACCTCTAAATTTTTGTTATGTTTTATTTCTACAATAGCTTTCATCTAAATACCACAGAAGAATAGGAAACTATAGAATTAGTAACTTTTTCAAAATATTTCTTGTAATCTATTAAATCTCCCCTTTTAATGCCGATGTTCTGTATAACTTTTAAAAATAGATAATTTGTTAATATGCCGTCGATCCTAGTAAAATTATCAATCTTCATTAAATAATCAAGCGATTCATCAGGATTAACATCCACAATGAAATCCAGATATTTTCTATCAACATCTTCAGGATCAATTAAATTATCATCTCCAAATTTACCACCTACGTGACTAAAGTCAACACTTGAGATAAACAAAGAATCGGGATAATTAGAAGCAATAAAATCAGCCAACTTGCTAAGAGATCTCTTTGAAAATTCTATATCATCAGAATAAGAAACAAGTATAGCTACTATTTTTAATTCATCAAACAAATTTTTTATATAAGGCAAATGGAAAGCTATTGAATGCTCCTTTCTATAAGAAAGAATATTCTCAAATATATCAAAATTAAAAGTGGAAGATAGATTTGTAACAATCTCTTTATCAGTATTCAAGATTCCAAAAGGAGTAAGCCAATCTAAAGGACAAACAGAAAATAAACCATTATGAAAATAATGGGAAACCCCAAAAATAAAAACACGCTTATATCCAAATCTATTTAATTTACCATAAGTTTTGGAATAAGTATCTGCAGCTATCCTCAAATCAATATGTGGCATAACAGCTGCAACATACTCCCCATAACCATTAATCTCATCAATTTTTAAAAAAGATATTAATTCACGTGGATCAGATGGAAAATCTTTATCAGAAAAATAGGAATCCAAAAAACCTTTTCTTTTCAATTCCTCTATCCTTGTTCTCTTTGCCAAATAGAAACTATCATCCAAAAATAATCCATTCTGGTCAAAAAAATTCAACAACTCATTAAATTGATCACTTGGAATGAAAATACCAGTCCTTTTGATAATCTCAGTTCTTACCTCCTCTTCAGTTCTGGTTCCATCAAACAGAAACATAATCATCAAAGTAAGCTTATTTATAATAAAACTGTCAAAAACAGACAATGGATCATCTACAACAAAAAGATCCTCAGAAATGGGTTTTATATCTATGTATCTTATAGTCCTCTTTCTACCTATTTCCATAAATCTTGATATTGAATATCCATATAATTGAGATTTATTTCATTTGTTATAATGAAATTATCACTTGGTATTTGCTGACTCTTTATCTCAACAGGATAACTCTCTATATTTGGATACCTAGCTATTTTCAGATAGTATTTTTCAGTCTTCATAGATTCCAGTCGTTTTGGAGTCTTCCTAGGGTCCCTGATTAAATAATCAAAAATATTATCAGTTTTGAATACTGCCATATCTTCCAAAGTATTAAGATTAAAAAAGTTGACTGCCCAAAAATCATTTTCCAACCTATTCAATCCCAAAACCTTAGAATCAATACCAAATAAATTATTAATATTATACACTGCTTTCAAAGCCAGTTTATCATCCAGTATAGCAGCAGCAAGAACAGGCTTTTTATTAATATTAGTACTAAAGAAAACAAAAATATTCTCTCCTTGCTTATAAGCTGATAGATAATCCTCTTCCTCCAAAGTTCCAAATGAAAAGCTCCTAACATGACTCAAATTGGATCTCTTATAAACCGAAATAAGTATATTTGTTTTATCTTGAGGCTTAAAAGATCTGGTCTCAAAAATAAAATAAAAATTATCTTTTTCCTTTATTATATCAACTATATTATCATCAAATCCGCCACCAAATGCAAAAGATCTAGAAATATTAAAATTAGTATCAACAACAGAAAGCAAACAATCTATATTTCCAGGCATCTTATGATATTTAGAAACAAGTAAGGCTTTATCAGAAGATAATTGAATTAAATCAAACGGCTCCTGATCAACTGAAGAACCAACAACCCAAAAAGAAGAAGGATAAAAATCATCGCCAATCCTATAAATTAAAGTAGAATTAGCACCAAATCCAACACTCCTTGTTGAACCCAAAAAATAAAACTTATTTCCAAAAGGTACAACTCTTGAAGCTCTGTCATCCCTTATCCCCGAAACAACATAGTAACCCAAAAGATCCATCTTATTATCAAAAAAAGATACAAGCACATCGTCCAAACTTTCTCTCCTAAAACTCCAAGTATCGCCAATAGCCAATATCTTATCTCCCAGTTTACTGACATTTACAAGTCTATCACTGAAAGAACCACTTAAAATAGAAAACTTTGAAACCTCAAAGTTGGGGTTCACCATCAAAAAAATCCAGTCATCACTTGTCTCAGTAAAACTCTTTGTATTACCTGCTACCAAGAACTCTCTTCCACCAAGATCTATCACATTATTCACAATCTCTATAGACGGAGCATATAATACTCTCTTTTCGATCTCCACAAAGGACAACGCAATTAAAGTGGTTAAAAACGAAAATATTAATAAAATCACCAATAACCTCATAAATCTTCCTCCTTTCTCTTATTTTTTACATAAAATTGAACTATGAAAGAAGCAACGTCAGAAGGAGTAGTATTTGGTCCAAAACCTGCATCATAACCCAATTCCTTAGCAACCCTGTGATCTATCCTACTTCCTCCACAAATCAAAATAACTTTATCTCTCAAATCCTCTGCCTCAAGTAAATCCACCAACTCAGTCAAATTCTTTAAATGCATGTTCCTTTGGGTTATAGTCTGGGAAACTAAAACAGCATCTGCATTAAGCTCTTTAACTTTAGCAACCAATTCAGAAGGCATCACCTGTGGACCCAAATTGTAAACCTGGAAACATTTATAAGCCTCCAAACCTTTTTCCCCTCTGAAACCTTTCATATTAAGGATACTATCTAAGCCAACAGTATGGCTATCAGTCCCTATAGTAGCTCCAAGAATAACCATTTTCCTTATACCATTTTCCATGGCATACATTTCAACTTCTTCCTTAGACATTTTCATATATTCCGGAACTATAGGTTTTATCTGTTCCAAATCTACTTCGTGAATAATCGAGCCATAAGCGACAAAGAAATAAAAGTTTTCTATAGGTTCCTCCACAGCAGCTATTTTTGAATCCCTGATTCCCATCTTTGAAAGCAAAACTCTTGCGGCTTCTATAGCAGTAAATCTATCTTTGGATGGTAAAGTAAAACTCACCTGGACAATACCATCATTAAAAGAATCACCATATGGCTTTATAAACCTATAATTTTCCATGTTTAATTTACCATATCCAATTGAACAATTTGATTAGCTAATTGACTGCTTGACTTCTTCATATGCTTTTTTAATTTCCTCAACAGAAGCCTCTTCTTCCAAAGTAGTTACGTCTCCAAGCTCTTTACCTATTATAATAGATTTCAACAATCGTCTCATTATTTTACCTGATCTCGTTTTCGGAAGTTTATCAACAAAAAATATAGAAGAAAATACAACAACAGGACCCACTATCTCTCTAACCTTAGAAATTATCAACTGTTTTAAAGATTCATCCTTATTGATTCCCTGTTTAAGAGTAACGAAAGCAGCAACTGTTTCCCCCCTTACTTCATCAGGTACTCCAACTACAGCAGCTTCAGCAACAAAATCATTTTCAAGAATAGCACTCTCAATCTCAGTAGTCCCCAATCTATGACCAGCTATCTTTATCACCTCATCAGCACGACCAAGAAGTTGGAAATACCCCTCTTCTCCCCTTATAGCATAATCACCAGGGTAATACATTCCATCAAATTTAGACCAATAAGTCTGTTTATATTTTTCATCATCATTAAGTATTCCCATCATCATTCCTGGCCAAGGAGCCTTTATAACTAAATAACCCTTGGTATTAGGAGGTAAACTGTTACCATTTTCATCAACCACATCAGCTAAAATCCCTGGCAAAGGCAAAGAAGCAAAACCAGGTCTGAGAGGAATTATACCCATAAATGGAGCAATCATGAATCCTCCGGTTTCTGTTTGCCACCAGGTATCAATAATCGGGCATTTGCTTTTACCTATATTTTTATAGTACCATTCCCACACCTCAGGGTTTATAGGTTCACCAACAGAACCCAACATCCTCAAAGAATTCAAATCATGCTTTCTAATAAATTCCAAATCATATTTCATGAACATCCTTATAGCTGTCGGGGAAGTAAAGAATTCGGTTATCCTATGTTTTTCTATCAAACTCCACCATTTAGAAGGATCTGGATAATCAGGAGCACCTTCGTAAATAAAGCTAGTTAAACCAAGCGCAAGTGGAGCATAAACAACATAACTATGACCAGTTATCCAACCTATATCAGCAGTACACCACCAAATACTGTCATCACCTACATTAAAAGCCCACCTCAAAGTACATGCAACATAAACTAAGTAACCACCCGTAGAATGGACTATGCCCTTAGGTTTGCCAGTGGTCCCAGAAGTATACAACACAAAAAGAGGATGAGTAGATTCAACAGGAACAGGCTCAGTATAAGCAAATTCTAAATTTTCGGGCCACTTCACAAATTTACCATCTTCCACAAAATTACCCTCCCTGTCCAAAACCACCACTTTCTGAACACTTTGACTGTCAATCTCCTTAATCGTAGAAAGTAAATCAACTTTCTTACCCCTTCTATAAGTATGAGTTGCAGTTATAATAAATTTAGCATTACTATCCTCTATACGATCAACTATAGAGTTTTTAGAAAACCCCGAAAAAACGACATTATGGGTAGCACCTAATCTCACAACAGATAACATAGCAACAATAGCATCTACAATTAATGGCATATATATAAGAACAACATCACCTTTTTGAACACCCAAATCCTTCAAAAACTTACTAAAAGAATTAACTCTAGTGTATAACTCATAATAGCTTATGATTTCCTTCTCTCCAACTTCATTTTCCCAATAATAGGCAACCTTATCCTTTTTATTGTTTTCTACATGATGATCCAGACAGACATAAGAAGCATTTAGATAACCTCCGACAAACCACCTATAAAAAGGATGGTTAGATTCCAAAACCTTATCCCAACTCTTAAACCATGGTATTATGCTCGCCTGAAATGCCCAAAAGTTCTCCAAATTCTCTATACTATACTTATAGAACTCCAAGTATCTGTTTACATAAGGGTAATAATACATAACAATCCTCGCGACAAGTCATGAGTTGTAAATAACCCACTTCTTGTCCCCGGCCAACTTATATACCGCTACGGCCGATAAGCGGTAATTCATTACTCCCTAGACTCAGTTTTACTAGATTCTAATTTCTCAATTCTCCTTGTAAAACCTGAAAAAAAACTAAACAAATCAGTAGGCAAAGGTATAACAAGATTGGAACCCTTGGAAGCTATATCTGAAAGAAGTTGAAAAAGCCTAAGCTGTAATGCAACGGGTTGATTAGCTATGAGATTAGCAGCCTCTATAAGCTTCTGAGCTGCCTGATACTCAGCCTCTGCACTTATAATTTTGGCTCTTCTTTCTCTCTCAGCTTCAGCCTGCTTAGCCATAGCTTTTTGCAAAGTCTCAGGCAACTCTATATCCTTTATCTCAACAAGTGTAATCTTTACTCCCCATCTTTGAGTATTCTCATCAACTATCTCTCTTATCTTTTCATTTATTCTTTCCCTCTGTTGAAGAATTTCATCCAATTCAGATTGACCAACAACATTCCTTAGAGTAGTTTGAGCTATCTGAAATATAGAGGTTATATAATCCTGATTTCTTAAAACGGCTCTATCAGGTTCAACAACCTGAAAATAAACGACGGCACTAACTTTTATAGTTATATTATCAGAAGTTATAACCTCTTGAGAAGGTAGATTCATTGGAGTTTCCCTTGTATCAACAACAATCATCTTATCAATAAATGGTATCAGAATTATCAATCCGGGACCCTCAACATTACCCCTATACTTACCCAACCTCAATCTTATACCCCGTTCATACTGATTTATTATCTTTATCATGGAAACTATAACGGGTAATACAAATGAAACAAAGAAAATTAATAAGAATATACCTAAGCCAGTTATAGGACCCAAACATTCCATCATTTATCAACCCCTTTTTTAATACTAGAATTATAAGGGTTTTCCAAATCTATATCAAATAAAAATACTGCTTTACGATAGTAATAAATTGAATTCTCCAAGTCACCTTTCTGTTCATATATTCTTGCTATCTTTATATAATTTTCCAGCGTTGGATACTTAATGATATGCTTTTTTAGTCTTTCAAGCTCATCCTGGCTAACCCTTGTAGAATTCAATATATCCTGTGTCTTGGGATACAGTATTTTTAAACATTCTTTGTAAGAAGCAATGGAGAGATTCTTTTTATTCAAAGTATTTCTTACTTCACCCAACATACACCAAGTAGAAACACTTCTTGAGTTATAACTTATATAACTTATGAGATTATCCTCAGCTTCCTGAAAATCCTTCAAAATGAAATCAATGTATCCGGCATAAAAATAAGCTTCAGGAATAGTCTTACCAAAAGATTTGGTGGACAAAAGATAATATTGCCTTGCTTTCTCAAGATCTCCAATGGTATGATAATGTTGAGCAGCTCTATAAGCTCCAGAAGCAGTCAAGTTCAACTTCACATTGTATTCATATTTGTTTTTAGCAAAAGCAACCAAATTTATGAACTCAGGAACATAATTCTCATCTATTGCTATCCTTATCCTGTGTTGACCAGGGCTAATCTCCAAATCCAAAGGAGTATTACCTTTAAAAACATTGTTTATGTAAACTGCAGCAGGAGAAGGATCACTCACTATTACCAACCTGGCAGTCAAATTATCATCATTAGCAAATAAAAAACACAAAGACAAAATAGATAAAAAAAATAACAATTTAAACATTTTCATAAATATTTATTTACTCTCCTTTTTTCCTTCATCTTTTTGTCCATAATTCACTTTTATATTGGCATTTTTTCTGAGTTTCTGAATATACTCTTGAACTTTTTGCTGAGCAAGTAGCTCCTGTATTTTAGGTTTAACTTCATCATAAGTGCTCAGTACATTATGATATTTAACAATATAATAAAATTTTTGGTTATTATAATTCACTTCTATAGGACCTACAATATCACCCTTCTTTGGATTTCTAAATATCGCATCTTCAAGAGTTTTAAAAGTTGGAGAATTTCTAGATATATCATATCTTGCTAAAAACCCTACATAACCTTTTGTATCTTTACTTATTGGATCTTGGGAATAGGTTTCAGCAAGCTTAGTAAAATCTCCACCTCCTTTTAGACTCTTGACTATTGAGTCTGCCAAATTCTTATCTGGAACCATTATAAAAGAAACCTCAACCAATGGCAACCCCTGCTTATTATTTTCATAAAACACTTTAACCTCATCGTCAGTCAAATCAGATATTATCAGCTTTCTAAGCAAAATATCGAGCTTAAGCTTCTCTTTATAAGCTTCAAAACTTATACCCCTATTTTTTATCTGTTCCCTTAGCTTATCCATCCCACCAAGGTTCATAGCAACCTTCTCTACTTCCTGATCTATTTCCTTATCGGTAACACTTATATTTTTCTTCTTTGCTTCCATCAATATGAGTTTCTGAGTAATTAAGTTTTGCAAAACTTCCATCCCATATTGATTATTCAATTCTTTATTCAACTCTTCTTGGGTAATTTTCTGACCTTCAACCTCTGCAACAATAGAACCACCATCATTTTGACATCCATAAAAAGAAAAAATTAAAATAGTAAAAACAAAAGCTACAACAAGATTAAGAAAAATCTTTCTACCCATTTTTTCCTCCTTATTCTGGTCGTAAATAGAACAATTTTTTCCTTCTCGGTTTCTTGAGAGGGTTTCTGACAAATTCAACTTTTTCAACATTTGGGCTATTCAATCTGAATGTCTTTTCCACTCCCGTACCCTGGACCTCTTTTCTAACAGTAAAGAAAACATTTTCCTTTGGACCATGAATCTCTATAACATTACCTTCAAAAACCTGTATCCTACTTTTATCTCCTTCAACGATTTTCTGATGAACCCTTACAATATCCCCAACTTTGAAATTAATCTCTTTTTGAGAGGGCAGATAACTTTTATGAATTTCTCTCAATATTTTATCTGGTTTTTTTACTAATCTGACAGTTTTCATAGTCCTCATTTTCTATCACCACCTTGTTAAAATAAAATTCCATCTTTTTTATAAAATCCCTTTAATGCGCAAACAGCAAATAAGAAAGAATAAAGTTCAATATGAAAATAAATATAATTGACTTCATGACAGCATTTGTAACAGCAATACCAACACCAGCACTATTACGAGGACAATTAAAAGCCTCAACCACAGAAACAACAACAATAACCACAGCAAATACCACACTTTTTATAACTCCACCAATCACATCTCCCGTTTCTAAAAACCTCTGTATTGAATTAGAATAAGTCGTATAACTTATATTGGCATATATATTGGCCATAACAGCTCCCCCAAAAGTACCCGAAATAACAGAAAAAATCGTTATCACAGGTTGAGTTATAATCATCGATAACAATCTTGGAGAAATCAAATAGTCATAAACATTAATTCCCATACTTCTCAAAGCATCTATCTGGTCAGTTATCTTCATTGTAGATATCTCAGCAGCAATTGAAGAACCCGATCTACCAACCAAAACTATAGCCGTAAGCATAGGACCAAACTCACGAGCCATAGCAATAGCAACCCCGCCACCAACCATATCAGCAACACCAAATCTCACAGCTTCCTTTGATAACTCCAATGAAATCACCATACCAGTAAAAGTTATAGTCAAAACAACAATAAAAATAGAATTATATCCCAAATGAATTATATAATAAGGTAAATTTTCAAAATACATCCTGAAGCGTAAAATAGAGTAAAGAGAGTTAAAAAAAACCACACCTAACCATCCAAAATATGAAACCCAATTACCAATCATTAACAATAACTATGTTTCAATAATATTTACTCTTCAAAGTAATTGGAATTCAGTTGCCGCATTATTTGCTCAGATAATATTGGATTTTCCCTTGCCCACTGCTGAGACAGAGACTGTGCAAGTAAATCGTACATCATCTCCTTTTGAGTATTGTTAACTCCACTCTGCTGCTCATCCAAGGTAAAAGGATTCTTATTAGCACTTTTCAACATTTCCTTTAACATCATATTTATAAATACCGCTTCAAATTCCTGGGCACCTTTTTTAGCCTCCAAATAATTGTTATATTCTTGTGGAGACTTAATCTTACTCAAATCCAAATTATTGAATATCTCCATAACATCACCTACTGTTTTTTCATTTGATTTGCCATTCTGGACATCTGATCGGCAGACTCAACCGACTTTGAAACCAATTCATAATTCCTCTGAGAAGCAACTATATCCATCATCTGAGTGATAACATTAACATTACTTTTTTCTATAAATCCGGCTGCCAATTTGGGATTATCATCTTTCCCAGGATCTATTTCTATAGGTTTACCAGCGTTTTCAGTCCACTCAAAAGCATTCTTACCTATTCCTTTCAAACCATTTGGATTAACAAAATCATATATCTTTATTTTACCTACTTCTACCTTGTCTTTTCCCTTATACCCAACAACAGTTCCGTCTTCTTCAATTGTTACACCCGTCACATCTTGTGGAATCTTTATACCTGTTTTTCCTATCTCTTTAATAACCAACTCACCATTCTCCACAGCAAACCTGCCATCACGTGTATATACAGTTTTTCCTTCGGGAGTTTGAACCCTGTAAAATCCTCTTCCCTGAATAGCCACATCCAAAGAACTATTTGTCCTTTCCATAGCACCGGTTTTGAATATCTTTTCAGTAACCCCTATTTTAACACCTGTTCCAACATTCATCTGATCGACTTTCTGATAAAGTAACTCCTGAAAATCTATTCTCTGTTGCTTATAAGAAATAGAGTTGGCATTCGCTAAATTCTGAGATAATATCTCCACCTTTTTCAGCTGAGCTTCCATTCCACTTGCAGCAGTATAAAACGAACTGAACATAATTTATCCCCCCTTACCTAACCAATTGAGAAGCATTCTTAACCATGTCATTGAGAGCTCTGAAAGATGACATAGTTGCGTTATACTGCATTTGTGCTAACATTGCCTGTTGAACCTGTGTTGGAATATCTATGTTTGACATCTCTAAATGTTGAGATTTGATATTACCCATAGCACCAACACCAGCTTCTCCTATAATAGGTTTAGCCTTATCATCAGCTGCAAAAATTGTATCTGATTTCCTGATAAGAGTACTGGGATCAGAAAAATTGGCCATAGCTATCTTATATATAGGCTCCTTCTTGGTTATAGTCTGCCCGGAAACAGGATCAGTATACCTCATTATACCGCTTATAACACCATTATCCTCCACAACATAATCGTTATACTTTCCAAGTATCAGACCATTCTTATCTATATCAAGCTTCACATCAACCAATTTATCAGAATTCGGTTTCCCAGATTCATCCACCGCAAAAGCCTTAACGACAAGGTTACCCTCTGGACAAACCAGTTTACCATCTTTCACTTCAAAATCTCCTCTTCGAGTATAATAATTTTTCTCCCCATCAGTAACTATAAACAAACCATTACCTTCTATGGCCATATGGTTTTTACCACCAGTCTTCCTGACATTGCCTTGGGTAAACAAAGTTTTACTCTCAGTTTTTACTGCACCAGTTGCCATATTGTCATTATATATCTCACTAAATGTCTTAATCTCAGCTTTGTAACCAACAGTGTTAAACTTTTGTAGATTCTTGAACTGATTGTTAATCATCTCATAAGTAGAATTAATAGCATTCATCTGGTTATAGAAATCGAACATATTAGATCACCTCCTCATAATCTATTACTATTCTTTCTGCTTTAAGATTCCTACTTTCAAGCATATTTTTCAAAAGTTCCCTATTATTCTTAAGCTCATCATACAGAAACTTGGAACTGGTTTTGAAAACCACATTTATTTTGTTATCATTGTTAAGTATTTGAACCTTGAGATTACCTATGTTTTCTTTATCAAACTTTATTTCCACTTTTCTGGAATCCTGCAATTTTTGAACATCCAACTTTTCTATAAGTTCTCTGATTATTCTACTCTCTTTTATTTTTTCTTCTTTTGCAATTTCTTTTAGAGAGTTATTGAGTTTCTCAAAAGTAGCAAATGGATTAAAGTCCACAACCAAAGAATTGTTTTTCTTCTTCTTATCATCTTTGATATTATTTAAGTTATGGTACTGCATTGTTTCAAATAATTTATCATTATTATTAAAGATTTTATTTTGTTTATTACTTTTTGTAAGATCATCTTTATCAACATATTCTCTAATACTAACACTTAAGACATCTTTATTAACGTAAGGTAAAACAAAAAGCTTCAGAGATGTCAAATCTTTGGTATCTATTTTTGGTTTATCTTCAGAATTTTTCTCTACTCTCTCCTCTTTAGAAGTATTTTGCTTTTTTTCTTTATTTTCTTCTTTCAATTTCTTATCTATTTCTTTCTGAAATTCATCAGATGAAGGTAGTTTTTTACTATCTTTATTTTCATTTATTTTTTCAGGGGATTGCTGTGCTTTACTTTTTATTTCCATAGATTTTCCTCCTAAGAAATGTTATTTTTGAAATTAATATAGTATGAAAGTACCTTTGATACGTAGTTTTGAGTTTCTGGGAATGGTGGTATTCCTCCATACTTTTGAACATTTCCTGGTCCCGCATTATAAGCTGCCAAAGCCAATTTTATATCACCATTGAACCTTTCAAGCATTTCTTTTATATACTTTGTTCCTCCCATAACATTTTGCCTTATATCATAGGGATCTTTAACTCCGAGATAAGCAGCAGTTTCAGGCATCAGCTGCATCAATCCCTGTGCACCAACAGGCGAAACGGCACGAGGATTAAAAGCACTCTCTTGCTTGATGATAGCCAATATAAGAGCTTCGTCAACACCATACCTCTTTGAAGCTTCTCTAACAGCTTCCTTTATTTCTACATTGACATCAATGTTAGTATAATCAACACCACTCTTTTGATCCAAAAATTTTCCAAATATTTCCTGAAAGTCTCTGTCATTAGATTCTTCTTTTCTAGATACTCTAGCTGAACCAACATTTTCAAAAATATCATTTATTCTATTGAATCTTGTATCAATCTTACTATTAAGCAACTCATCCAATTTTCTGAATGCTTCCATAGTTTACCACCTTTAAACTTTTTTTACACTATAAACTTTCCTTATATTCTTTACAAAATTATTAATAAAATGTAAAAAAAAAATTAACTTTACACAACCGAATAAGGAAATTATCATATAATAGAATAAAAAATATATAGGATGAGGGAAAAACAAATTAATACTCAAAAAGCAAGTGTACTGCTACTGGCCCTATTCATAGTAATGTTTGTAACAAGCATAATTGCAATAGTATACATCTCAAATAAAAATATACTTCTTTCAAATTGCAATAGTATACTTCTCAAATAAAAATATACTTCTTTCAAATAGAGAGATTGATAAAAACTACAAATCATACTACCCACCATTAAGAAACATCAATTACAAAATATCATTAATAAGAAAACTTAAACAAGAAGATAAGAACTATATAATATTTAATGTTGAAAACCCTGAAAAAGAAACTTATAGTTACCAGTATTTTGAAAAAATGGAATCACAACTAAGAATTGAGGATATACAATCAAACACAGAACCACAAATACATGATCCTAAACCAACTATAGCATTTAAAGCAAATGAAGGAATAATAGTAGTAAAAATACTTAATAGAATAGAAGAATTTTCAGCACCATTTCCAACAAAAGAAAGCCTAAAACAACAAATAAGAACAGAAATCAACCAAAAGAAAAGCTCATTAGCAGAAGATTTATTCCAAGAAATAAAAAGAATATTCGAGTCAAATAACATACGAATAGAAAAAATAGGTATTAACATAAGAAATGAACCAAACCAAGAAATAGAAAATCCCAACGGGAGTGTCTGGGGAAACCAAAAAGATGAAAACTTCAGAATAGAATCCTTTAATAACATCATAGAATATGATATACTACTAAAAGAGTTAATAGACAGCAGAAACCAAACACTACCTATCAATAGGAAAGCAAAAATCATAATAGAATATGAAATGTATGGTTCATTCAGAATTGGAGGAGGATTTACATACAGAAACGAAAATATAGTTCAAAAAATTACTCCATCC
>JANXBF010000015.1 GCA_025057615.1 Candidatus Calescibacterium sp.
GTTTTACAAACAAAAGTTTTCACAAGATTTGAAAAAGAGATATAATCTTTTTCTTTTTGAACTTCTTATATATTTTACTCTTTACTCAGAGTATAAAGATAAAAAGTATATAGATAACTTTATTGAACTTGCTAACGAATTAAATATTGAATATGAAAGTATGGAAAATACTGAACATTTATCTGACTTTTCTCCTAAAGTAAATTTAACATTAAAATTTGTTTTAATGTTCTATTTTATAGTTATAAAATTTCAATATAATTTGATATATAAATTGTATGAGTTTTTGTTATCAAATCCAGAGATTGAAAGTAATGTTTTGAATACTGCTTTATCTGATTTGTTACCAATATTCATGGAAAACAGTTATTATAATGAAGTTATTCAAATAATAGATAATTTCAAACTTTCGCAAATACCTTTATTCAAAAAAATAAAGATTGAAGCCCTTTTATTATTAGGTAAAAATAATGATGTTTTAAAAGAAATTGAAGAGTACTACGAAAAGTTCTCTTATGATTCATATGTAGAAATAATGAAAATAATCGCTAATTTTGAGATTTATGGTGATATTCCTGAATATTTAGTAAATAATCTTGAGATTTTGGTTCAGGAATCCAATCCTGTGGCTTTTGCTCTATATGCCCACCTTTTGCTAAAAACTGATAATAACGAAGCAAAAAGGTATGCCGTTAGATCATTGGAATTTCTTTATACTGAAAAACATAGTCTGAAATATTCCTATCAGATAGGAATTGTTATAAAAGTATTGGCTAAATTTTTTGAATCTACCTATCAATTATCTGTTTTTTTGAAAGGAATGAAGCAACTTGTTGCAAGATATCCCGATAATTACACATTTAACTATTTGTTGGCAAAGTATCTGTATATCACAGAGGACTATATAGATGCCGAATTGGTTACTAAGCGATGTTTGAAACTAACTAAAAGTAGTTCTCAACTCCTTGAATCACAAAACTTACTAGGAAAAATAAGAGAGGAAAAAGAAAGTTATCAAAACTTTATAAATGAGCTAGAAAAAATTAACCCGGGAATATCAGAAAAGATAGCATACATTAATACTTTATACAAAAAAGAAAGAATAGAAGAAATATATAAAATGTTAAATGACATAGCTGATAGTAATTCCCTTAGTGATATTATAATAAAATTTTATATATTTGATAAACTGGAGATTAAGGAACAGCTAATATATTACCTTTATTTGTTGAGGACTTTCGCTTTTGAAAATTCATATGATAACTTGTTGGAATTTATTGAAAATAAGTTAATGTTTTATTCAAATGTTGAAGAATTGGAAGAGATCAAGCAAAAAGCTGAGATTGATTATGTTAAAATATTAAAAAATTATAAGCAAAGTCAATTAGAAGATTTTGAAGCTAAAAAAGAACAGGAAATCTACTTGGAAAAATATACTATAGAAGTGGATTTGGACAAAAATTCACAACAGGAAATGAATGCTGAAGAATCATTACAAATAGATGTAAGTCCAAAAATAGAAATTTTTGATAGCAAAATTGATATTACTGATGATCAAAAGGAAGAATTAGGTGAAGTTTATGTAGAAAAAGAAAAGGTTTCACTCTCAAATGTTGAAAACTATGATAATCTACAAAATGTTATCATTAATAATTCTTCTGATTTAATACTTGCTAGGTTACTAAAGTTGTTCTATATAATTTTTGAAAATAATCAAGAAAAAATAAAACAAATTGCTGAAATAATTGATAATGCTAAAATCCAGCTTGATGAAGATGATGAAAAAATAGTAATTCTTCTTCAGAATATAGAAGAAAAAATACTATTAAATGATGTAAAATCTCTAATGATTGATATCAAGAATTTTATTCAGAAACATTCAAAAAATAGATACTTTTCTTTCTATATATCGCTGATTTTAGCAGCTTTCAATTATAAAATTGGGAAAACAGAGGATTTTAAGAAACATTTAAAATATTGTAAAGAAAACATACAAAATTATCAATTTCTAGATAAATTATTGACTATGATTGATAAGCACTCTGATGTGGATAAAATTAGGCAAGTACCAATATCTGAAATCAAGGATTTTGCTAATCCACTTTATAAAGATGAAAAAATAGTAATAAATGATCCAGATGAATTAATCCTTGCCTATTTTGTAAGAATTTTACTTATTGTTTTTGGTTATTCTAATCGTCTGCAGGATCTCATTGATGAACAATTAAAAAACTTGAAATTTGATTTGGATGACAAGAAACATATTTTAATTGAGTTTTTACAGAAAGTTATTGCAGGATTAGTTCAAGATGATACAAAAAGTGTTCTTTTGGATGTTAAGAATTTTATAAATAAAAACTCCAAAGATCCCTATTTTTATTTTTACTATAGTTTGATTATGGTATTTATCAGTTATAAATTGAAGAGAATTGATGATTTTAAGAAGTATTTAAATATTGTTCTTAAAATTGTTCATAAGTATCAGAATTTCAAGAATTTATTGAGTTGGTTGGAAAGGGTAGGTGAGAGCATTGAAAATATTGGTAACTAAAGAATTACCTGGAAAATGGCATGAGAGAATTGATTTGCCCAACTACCAAATAATAATTAAGCCTGATGGTCAGGATACAAGAGATTTCATATTTCAGAATTCTTCTGATACTGTTGGAATCCTTTGCTTATTAACTGATAAAATTGACAGAGATATTATGGATAGGTTACCCAATCTACGGATAATTAGTAACTATGCTGTTGGTTTTGATAATATAGATGTTGAGTATGCTACTAAGAGGGGTATATGTGTTACAAATACTCCAGGAGTATTGACTGAGACTTCTGCGGATTTAGCTTGGGCTTTAATACTATCAGCACGTAGATTGGTTGTTGCTGCCGACAGGTTTACAAGGGATGGAAAATTTAAAGGTTGGGAACCAGAACTTTTTTTGGGGTATGATGTATATGGAAAAACTTTGGGAATCATAGGATTTGGAAGAATTGGCCAGGCTGTTGCAAAAAGAGCAAAAGGATTTGATATGAAAATAATTTACTACAGCAGAACAAGGGATTTGGAAGCTGAAAAAGCCTTAAACGCAGAATATAGAGATCTGGATATTCTTCTCAGAGAATCTGATATAGTTTCTATACATACACCACTGAATACAGAGACTTATCACATGATAACTTACGAAAAATTGAAACTTATGAAACCTGATTCAACAATTGTAAATACAGCAAGAGGAAAAGTTATAAAAGAAGAGGATTTGGTAAGAGCTTTAAAAGAGGGGCTGATATTCTCTGCTGGATTAGATGTGTATGAATTTGAACCTGATGTCCATCCAGATTTGCTAAAAATGGAAAATGTTGTTTTGCTACCTCACATAGGTAGTGCAAGCTTTGAAACAAGAACAAAAATGGCTGAAATAGCTGTTACTAATCTTGTAAATTTTATTAATAATAAAAAGCCGATTAGTGTTGTTAATCCCCAAGTTTTGAATATTTAGAAAGAGTTTTTGAATTGTTGAAATGAGTTTCTAAAAATTATTAAAGAGAGGTGAATTATGAAGATAAAGGTTTGTTCTTGCGGGAACTGCTTTTACAAAGAGATTGATTTTAGTGGCTTTGAGGTCCAAAAATGTGGATGCCTAGGGTTTTGTGGCTTTGGACCTATTGGGATAATTGATTCTAAGGTTATTCCAATTAATAATAAATTGCTTGAGAAATTGAAAACTGATCCTCACATATTGGATAGTATTGAATCTCTTAATTTTGATAAAGATAACAAGATACTTATGAGAGACAATGACTTGATTGATCCAGAAAATATAGATACTTATAGTTTTAAGGCTTTAGAAAAAGCTCTAACAATGGATCCTAATGAAGTGATAAAAGAAATAGAACTAAGTGGTTTAAGAGGTAGGGGCGGTGCTGCTTTCCCAACTTATAAAAAAATGCAAATGGTTAAGGCCGAAACTGAAACACCTAAATATGTTGTTGCTAATCTTGAAGAGGGAGAAGTTGCCTCTTTTAACAATACTATTCTTGCTGAATCAAACCCCTTTTCTATTGTTGAGGGTATTGCTATTGCTGGTTATGCTGTTGGTGCTTCAAAGGGATATATCTTTGTGAATCACAAAGCCAAACTTGCCTTGAAGAGACTACAAAATGCTATTGATCAAGCTTATAAAAAAGGATACCTAATAAGAGAGGATTTTCGTTTTGATATTGAGATTAGGAGATCTCCAAGTGCTTATATAGCTGGCGAAGAAACTGCTATGCTTGAAGTTATAGAGGGTAAAAAGGCTTTTCCAAGAAACAAGCCTCCTTTTCCTGTTTCCAAAGGATTGTTTAAAAAACCTACACTCATAAATAATGTCGAAACTTTAGCTGCTATACCATACATCATACTAAATGGACATGAATTTTATACTTCTTTTGGGGTTGAGGGGTCTTTTGGAACAAAAATGATATCATTGACAGGTAATGTCAATAATCCATGTGTTAATGAGATACCATTCAATATTAAAATAAAAGATATAGTAGAGAAAATTGGGATGGGTTATAAAGAAAAGAATAAAGGTTTTCTTATTGGTGGACCATCTGGTGGGATCCTTTGTCAGAGCATAGAAGATTACAATTATAACTATGATGATATTTCAAAAGCTGGTGGTATGGTGGGCTCAGGAGGTATTTTTGCTATCCCAGAGTCCATGAGTGTTGTTGAATTGTCAAAATATCTAATGGAGTTCTTTTCGGAGGAAAGCTGTGGCCAGTGTATTCCTTGCAGAGTTGGAACAAAAAAAATAACTGAAATACTTAATGATTTTTTGAATGGTAAGGATTTACCTTATAACTTGGATGAAATGAATGACTTTATAATGAATGTTAGTTTATGTGGTTTGGGTCAGGCTGCTCCCATACCATTGATAACGGCAATGAAATATTTCCCAGATGAGTTTAAACAAAAAATATCTACATGATGTTAAATAAATATCAAGAGATATCAAAATTAATAGACGTTTTACAGAAATTACCACTAGTTGGCCCGAGAACTTCTGAAAAGATAGCTTTTTTCCTTATTCAAGCGGATGAGAATTTGGTTAACGAAATTATTGACTCAATCAGAGAACTGAAAAATAATATAACTAAGTGTCATAACTGTTTTGGAATAACATCTGTTGGTTTCGACCCATGCTCAATTTGTATTGACAAAAATAGAGATCAAGTCTTATGTGTTGTGGAAAATTTCAAAGACCAGATTTTCATAGAATCTTCACAATTTTATAATGGTAAATATCATGTACTCGAAGGATTGATAAATCCTATTGAAGGAAAAACCCCAGACAAATTGAGAATTAAAGAATTACTACATAGAATAGATAAGGAGAATATAAAGGAAGTTTTATTTGCGATACCTTCATCCATAGAGGGAGACATAACTGTTGAATATGTTGTAAATAAAATCCGAGAAAAAAAAGAACTCGTTTTTTCCAGGTTGGCAATAGGTATACCTGCCGGTAGTGAACTTGAAAACATAGATAAAATTACTCTAGTTAACGCTTTGAAAAATAGAAAAATAATAGAATAAGAAAATAAAATAATGATACAGTATGGGAAAGTTGTCAAGATAGTTGATACTCGGGATAGTAATAAATTTTACCTTAGAAAAATTGGTAATAATCCCAAAGTTTTTGAAGATCATAAAGGAAATGTTATAAAACTTGATGACATAGTTAATCAAGACTATGGAAAGATTATAAAAGGTTATTTTATCGCTAAACCTAGTTTGGACGATTTTGTTCTTTACTATTGGAAGAGAAAAACGCAAATAATTTATCCAAAAGATGCTTCATATATAATCTCAAAGATGGATATAAACTATAATAGCAAAGTTTTGGAGATAGCAACAGGTAGTGGAGTTATGACTCTTTTTTTGTCAAAAAACCTTTTCCCTTATGGTAAAATTGTATCTATAGAAAAGAATTACGAATTTCTGAAAAACTCCGTTCAAAATATTATTGATTTTGATAAGACTTTTGATACTAACTACTTGAGTGTAGTTGAATTTTTTACTGCTGATAACTTAGATTTTTTGAAATGCGTAAAATTTGACGGTGTTGTTTTGGATCTTCCAAATCCCGAATTTTTATTGGATTATTTTGAAGTGATCCTTAAACCTGCGTCTTTCATGGTTTGTGTCTTGCCTACTGTTAACCAGGTTATTTCCCTATTAGAAAAAATTAGAAAAAACTTTGTTGATATCTCAGTGGAAGAAATTATAGTCAGAAAATATAAGACTAACCCTGAAAGAATGAGGCCTTTTGATACAATGGTTGCCCACACCACCTATATTATCTCTGCAAAAAAAATGTAAATATCTACATATTTCGTATCGTTTCGATAATTCTGTAATAATCTTTTTGGTAGGGTATACCTACCAAGAAAAGATTGTTATCATATTCTATTATTTGTAGCTTTTTATTTTTAGTTTTGTTTTTATATTGTTTATATATTGGTAACAGTTTTTTGTTGAGGATATACATTTTTTGGTTTTCTGAACCTTTCCATATATATTTTGTTTCTTTACCCCATATGAATGGCCCATCTATAATTACATCAACGAGATTTTTTAGTTCATTCCATAATCTTCCATTCTTCTGAATGTATTCGTTTAAGATATAACCTGTGTATAGTAGTATGTCTTTTTTATTTTTTCTTACTAGTTTAAGGAATTCTATGAGATTTTGTGATTGGTCAAGTGGTTCTCCACCAGATATTGTGAGTTTATCAGAAGGGAAAAAATTTATTTCTTGAGCTAATTTTTCTATTTCTATCTCATGTTTTGGAGTTATTAGCCAAGTGTGTGGGGAAATACAGTTTTTGCACCTTATTGAACATCCTTGGAGCCACAGTCCTATTCTTTTTCCTGGACCCAGTGTATATATTGGATAATAGAATGAGTTTACAAAAATTTTCATTAGTTTTAGGTTATAATTTTCAGTGATTGGTTGTTACGTTTATTTTTTCAAGTATCTTATTGGTAATTTCTTGAGTTTCTGAATCGATTATATAAAGCTGAGCGCATTTTTTGGCTAAGCTTCTGATATCCGATAGTTTTTTTGCTCTTTCTATTGGGCCTATTGCATTTCTTGAGTCCAGGAGATTGAAAACATGTGAAAGCTTTAGAACATAATCATAAGCAGGGTAGTATAAATTTTCATTCAGCAGTTTTTGTGATTCATCAAAGTAGATTTCATACAATTTTTTTAAATTATCCACGTTTGCCTTGTCTAAATTATAATAACAAAACTGCACTTCTGAGATATAGTAAATATCTTTATAATTTGTATCATTTTTCCATTTGATATCCCATATTTTGTTTTTGTCTTGCACGAACATTGCTATTCTTTCAATACCGTAGGTAATTTCCACAGGGACTTTTCTTACTTCTATTCCTCCCATTAGTTGGAAATATGTGAACTGTGTTATTTCCATACCATCTAACCATACTTCCCATCCTGTTCCCCAAGCTCCAAGGGATGGGGATTCCCAATTGTCTTCTATAAATCTAAGGTCGTGCTTATGTAAATCTATTCCAAGATATTGAAGACTTTGAATATATATGTCTTGTATTTCATCTGGTGTGGGTTTTATTATTACTTGGTATTGAAAATAATGTTGTAATCTATTGGGATTTTGAGCGTACCTACCATCTGTTGGCCTTATAGATGGTTCAAAATACGCCACTTTCCAATCAAAATTGTCTAGGCTTCTGAAGAATGTCAGCGGATTCATTGTTCCTGCCCCAACTTCTGTGTGGTATGGTGTTCCTATAATGCAACCCTGTTCAGACCAGTATTCATTTAATTTCATTATAATTGTTTGGAAATCCATTTCTTATCCCCTTTATAACTTTTTTATAGTTTCCTTTACAAATATTAGATCATCTATGAGTTTTGAAATGCTTTTATATCTTCTTTCAGGATTTTTTTCTATACATTTCATTATTACTTTTTCTAATTGAGATGGAATATTGGGATTGATAAGGCTTGGAGGAATTGGTGCTTCTTTCATATGTTTGTTTATTATCTCACTTGGGTTTCCTTCAAAAGGTACTCTGTTTGTAAATATTTCATACATTGTTATACCAAGAGAGTAGATATCTATTCTTGGATCGGTTAGGATTCCTTCAAAAATTTCGGGAGCCATGTATGCTAATGTTCCCAATACTTGTCCATCGTGAGTAATGGGTTTCCAGTAAACTATTCTTGATATACCCATATCTGTCAATTTTACTTTTTTTAAATCTTTGTCAACTAAGATATTTTCGGGTTTTATGTCTCTATGTATTATCCCCTTGTTATGCAAGTAATTTAGAGCATTGGATATTTCTAATATTATATCAATTTTTTGTAATATTGTTAAGTTAGGATAGATTTCATCAAATGTTTTTCCATCGACATACTCTAATATTAAATATGGTGTTCCATTGCTTTCTCCATAATCAAAAATCTGAACTATATTTATATGTTTTATTTGCTTTAATATTTCTATTTCTCTTTTGAACCTTTCTAATAATTCTGGATCTTTATGTTGAAATAATTTTGCTGCAAAATTTTTGTTATCTTTTGTTACCAAATATACTTTGCTACTTGCTCCCTTACCTATTAATTTTATAATTTTGTATGGACCTATGTAATTTTCTGTGGATGAGTTTCCTGAGGGTAAGTTTTCTATAGATGAGCTTTCTGTTTTTTGGCTAATATTGCCACTATTAATTCTTTTTACTTTATTTTTCTTCATTATATAAATATTAATTATTATATAAATAGTGATTACAGTAGTAAGGGATAACATAATTAGTAAAATTAGTAAAAGAATAATCGTTTTGTTGTCAAGCATCTATGGTTAGAAAATCTTTTTTAGCATTTTTTGTTTAATGTTATCCAGTATTGTATACAGATGTTTTCTTGATATATTAAGCTTTTGTGCTAAATTAACTTTTGTTATGTCTTCATAAAATAGGAACTTCATAACTTTCTTTTCTATTTCGGTTAAGCTATAAATTATCTGTTCCAAGAATATTTTGTCTTCTATTGGTAGAGTTAGGTCTCTATGTTCTTTTGATTTTATGAAGCTGATTTCTATATTGTTTTTTTGAGGTATTGATAGTATTTCTTTTATTGCTTCTTCTGTTAGGTTAAATTTATCAGATATTTCGGATATAGTGCATCCTGGGTTTAGAGATATATATTTTTGTATTTGATAGTATAATTTTCTAATTGTTTTTGGAATCTTTATGATATCAGAATTCATTACATAGCTTTTTATTTCTTTTTCTATGTAGGAAATAAAGTACGAGGTTGGATCCAAACCCATTTCCTGATAATTTTTGAGAGCTTTTATTATTGCTAAATGTGCTACCTGTTTTAAATCTTCTTTATCAAATGTACTATACTTCGAAATTATTTTAAATATTAGCTTTTCGAATTTGGGTAAGATTTGGTTACAAAGAATATGGTCCTGATTTTTTTTATCACATTCTTGTTTGTATTTTTCTATTAATTCTTTTAGAGATATTTCTTCGTTGTTATATTGTTTACTAAAAAAAAGATCTACATAACTATCTTGGATAACAAGGGTCGCTCTTTTATGTTTTTTACCCATCCTTTATAACAATTCTATTTTTGGTATTTATTTCCCTACCTATTTTTTTACTGCTATTCCTGCGGGTGTTGAAAATAGTCCTGGTATGGTTGTTGCAATTACCGAGTTTTTAGATAGATCTATCACGTTGACTTTTTTGGCTATTTTACATGAGACATACATTTTCAGTCCATTTGGATCTATCCCCATAAAAGATGGTCCTTCACTGGTTTGAATATTGGCTACTATTTTACTTGCTAAAACATCTATGACACTTATTGTGTTTGACCCTTCATTTGAGACGTAAACCCATTTTAATGAGGGGTGAACTACAATTTTTGATGGTCTATAACCTGTCCTAAACTTGCCCACTTCAATATTATTTTTTGCATCTACTAATGAAACTGTGTTGTCATTATAATTTGCTACGTATACTCTTCTACCATCAGGAGTTGCCACTCCTAGTGGTTGTGAACCAACTTTTAGAATATTTATTACTTCTAAGTTCTTAGGATTTATGGTTAATAAGTATCCTTGTGATGTATCTCCATATGAAACAAATAACTTATCGTTATCCGGAGACAATGATAATCCATTTGGTTGTAGAACCCCAAGTTTTTTTGTTTTATGATTTTTGTAAAATTCTATTGCAGATACTGGAAAATCTTTTGATGAATCTAAGCTTACCAATTTTGGATTGGGACCCATTAATGTTATATAAGCGTAGTTTTGGTTTACCACTATGTCTGAAGGTATACTTTCATTTGATAGTGAAAATTTGTTTATGACTTTATTGTTCTGTTCTGGAGATATAACATAGAAGTTGGATTTATAATCTAAAGCGTATAGTTTTCTATATGACGGATGAAATGTTATTAAGTGAACTCTTGCATCTACTTTTACTATAGCTTTTATTTTACCATCTGTTTGTGAACTCATTATTGATAAAGAATTAACGGAGTTGTACATCATTATTCCGTCTTGTCCATAGTCAGAAAAATATTTTCTATCTGCGTATTCTAGTGGGTTATGTCCGTATTGTATTGCTGCCATATCAGGTACGTCTTCTGGGCCTGATGAATGTGGTATTCCTCCAACTGCATCGGTATCTGCTGGGAAAGCTATATAAACCCTATCTGTTGATGGGTTGTAGTTCATTCCTACTGTTGAGGAGTCTAATGAAGATATTTTTTCTGGTTCAAGCATTACATTAATTATTTTGGTTTCACCTGGACTCAAAGCCACTTGTAATATTTGCGTCTTAAATTGTGGTTTTGATATTGTTATTTTATATTGGCCAGGTGTTAGGTTTATGAATTCAAATGAGGCACTGGTTTTTGTTATAAATTGCTGTGGTAATCCCGGTGTTGGTTGTATTGGTTCAAGATAGACTAAAACTCCTATTCCTGGTTCTGCTCCTGAACCAACACCTGGTAAGACTGAATAGTTGAGTAGAACATTACCTCTTATCTGGCAGAAATTGGCTACTGCAATAACTGTAAAAGAAAACAGTATAAAAATGAATATTATTAACTTTTTCAACACCTTAACATCACCCTAATTTATATTTTATTTAATGTATTTTAATTATCCTTATAAAAAATTATCCTGAGAAGGATATTTTGATTGTTTTATAGAAAAATCTAATGGAATGTTGAAGGAAAATAAAGTTAGCGAGTTAGATGTGGTTGTTGAAAACCTTTCTTTCTTTGAAGTTTTCCAAGTCCAAAAATACCTGGATGATTTGGAAATAGCAAAAAAAGCTTTTGGAGTTGTTAACGAATCTCCTCAGCTTTTTGAAAACATTTCTAAATTGAAAAAAAATCTCATTTTGAATAGGAGTAGTTTCAAAAGTATAAAGTATAATAGGAAAACAGTGGGGTTTATTCAGATACATTATGAAACATCCAGCTTAGTTAAAATTGGAATAGTAATAGGTGAAAAAAAGTATTGGGGTAAGAATATTGGGAGTGTTGCCCTCAAAAAAATGATAACAATGTTGTTTAAAAATGATAGTAATATTAAAGCAATTACCTTGGATACTGCTTCTTATAATGTTATTGCGAAAAAGTGTTTTGAAAAAGTCGGATTCAAGGTTTATAAAGAGCAAGATGGAAAAGTTTATATGCAGCTTTTGAGACAAGATTATCAAGAGGAATTTTGAGGAGTTCATAGAAAAATATAAGAAATTAGGGCAGGTGGCCGAGCGGTCAATGGCATGGGACTGTAAATCCCACGGGCGAAAGCCCTACAGTGGTTCAAATCCACTCCTGCCCACACTTAACTTAAAGTTGGGAGTCTTGATCCTTGCTTAAAAAAAACAATATCTATCTTACTCCAATAGAAAGACATAACCTGGTATCAGTTCATCAGTGGCTAAAAGAATTGGACAACTTTTTCATGTTCTCCGAGTTTTTCATAAGTGTTCCCAATTTCGATGAAATCGAAATTTGGTATAATTCCCTTATTAATAACAATAGAAATAAAGTTTTTATAATAAATCACGTGGAATCAAAGGCTCCTCTTGGTATGGTTGAAATTTCAAAAATAGACTGGAAGAATAGAAATGGTCATATAGGAATTCTAATAGGTAATAAGGTAAATAGACAGAAAGGATATGCCTCAGATGCCATAAAAATCGTTATCAAATTAGCTTTTGATCATTGGAATTTGAATAAACTGTATGCTGTGGTAGCAGAAAATAACCTACCTTCGATCAAATTATTTGAGAAGCTTAAATTTGCTAAAGAAGCCGTGCTAAAAGAAAGTGTATATCTCGATTCTGGTTATTTTAATCAAATAATTTTTTCCCTTCTCAAAAAGAACTATGAACAGGAAATCGGTTTCTATAATAGTTAATTTAGCTAAGGTAGTAATTATAAGCTTTTTATTTTTTGCAATATATAGTGAGTATATAGAATTAGAAAAAATAAAAGAAAAGAATTCTAAGGTGATTAAAACCATTGAGTTAAAAAATAGAAATCTGGAGATTTTGAAACAAATAGTTGGTCTTTACCAAAATGAGGATTATATTTATCCATATTTGGTTAGGGAATATGGGCTTTTAAAGAGAGATAACTATAAACTTTACATCATGGAGGTGGAAAATTAATGGCAAAAAAAACAAATAAAAAAGAGAACCCCAAAAATGAAAATCCTCAAGAGAAAGCTGATAAAGAATTTGAGAAAAAGCTCAAAAAATTTCTTAGGGATAGTGCTCAGAATATAGCACAAGCTAAAAAGAATTTGGAAAGAAAGCAAAAATAATTGAGGTGGTATGAAATTAGATTTCATAGGATATACTGGCAAAACAGGTAGTATCATATACAATAATCTCAAAGATAAATATGATTTCAAAAATTTAGTTAACACAAAAAATTATAAAGAATATATCATTAATGTTGATAGTAATACTATAATAATTGACTTTTCTTCTAAGGGTTTTATTTTTGATTTTCTAGAAAAGAATAAAGATAGAAAGTTCAACAATTTTTTTTATGTGACTGGGGTTACTGGTTTTTCAAAAGAAGAGTTTGATAAGATTGATAATCATTTTCGAAATATTAATATAGTGGGTTTACATTTTCCAAACTTCAGTCTGGGGATTAATCTAATGAACGATTTCGTTAAAAAGGTTAGCCTGTATTTCTCGAATGCAGAGATAATAGAGATGCATCACCAAACTAAGAAGGATAAACCTTCGGGAACATCCCTTATGACATCAAAAATTATTAGTAATACTTGGGAAAATAGTAATGTAAACAATGAAGTTGCGATTCACTCTGTTAGGTTACCGTCTCTGGTAGCCCATCAGACTGTCATATTTTCAAACGAATATGGTGAGGTGCTTGAAATTACACATCATAGTTTGAATAGGCTCTGTTTTTCTTTTGGTGTACAAAAGGTTCTGGATAAGATTATTTATGATTTAAAAAATGGAAACTATGAATTGAATTTTAAATATGGACTTCAGTGGAATGTTAACCTTTTGGATTTCCTTGAAAAATAGTTAATATTATTTGGCTCCTTTTGTTTAACTTTACATTGTTTTTATTACATCTTTGATGTTGTTGAATTTGAACCTGTAACCTAGGTTTATTAGATTCTGTGGTATTACCTTAGGAGAGCAAAATAAACTGTATATCAATTCATAGTAACTTGGCATTAGGAAAGCTAACGATTTTTCTAATATTTTTTTAGGTATGTCTATTATGAATGATTTTTTCAGAAAAGAATGATTTGTTATGAAATTCTCTAAAAATTCTCTGTAAGTTATATAGTTGTCACATACTGTATTTAATATACCACTGAAATCTGTTTTCATTAGATATTCTATGATTAGTGGTATTTCTTTGTTGTATATCCAGGGAAAAAAGGAATTGGGTGTGAAATTAATACCTATGGACATGAGTGATGGCAGGCTCAAAGATTGATATATTTTAGAATTCTTATCTAGAACTGCTCCTAATCTCATTATAACCGATTTGTTAACATAATTGGATTTTAAGACTGTGTTTTCCCAATCTTTTACTAAGTTGGATACTATGTTATCTTGTGGTTCTGTGTTTTCTGTTACTTCTGTATGTGGTGATTGATAGTATATTCCTATTGCTGAGGCTGAAAAGATCTTTGAAACTTCAATATTGAATTTTTCCAAGGTTGATATTACTTTTTTGTTAATGTCTATTCTAGTTTTAAAAATATTTTTCCATTTTTGACTATTTATGAATCCAAATATTGTTTCTCCAGTAAACAGAAAGATTGTCCATTTGCCTTCATTTTTTTGTAATACATTTTCCAATTTTTTTTCTAAGTCAATGTCTATATCAGTGTAAGATATGATACTTGTTTTATTTGTAGGAGGGGAAATTCTTTTTCTGGTAAAGCAGAATATCTTGTCGTAATTATCTTGTTTTATATGTTTGTATATTTGGTTTCCTATTAGTCCGGTGTATCCGAAAAAGAGTATATGGTTTTTCATTATGCTATGTTTTGGTTTTTAATTTCCATTGCGAGTTTTATTGCTTTTTCTACGTTTATTAATCCATTTCCTTGGGAGTATTTGTCAAATTCTTGTCCATTTTTATCTTTTAGTTTGGTTGCGGTTTGTGTTATAATTTTTTTTATTATTTCTGGGGTGGCATTTGGGAGTATTTCATACAGTAAAGCTGCTAAACCGCTCACTAAAGCTGTTCCCGCACTTGTTCCTGAACTTTCTATGTAATATCCTTTTATCCATGGATTTGAATTTGTTTTTTTTTCCAAAACTTCTGTTTTTGTTATGTTTATATCTTTTTTTTCTTTTGTTAAGTAGGGGTCAAATATGCTATTTGGTACTCTTGCTCCTATTATTTTTTTTGATGGAGCTATCACATCTGGTTTGTCTAGTTTTTCTGGAGTTGGTGTGGGTCCTTTTGAGGAACCTATATATATATCATCATCATCTATGTTTGGTGTGTTTTTGGTATCGCTACCTCCCACTGTGATGACGTCTGGAGCTATTCCTGGGCTATCTATGGTTTCGTATGTTTGGTCATTACCTGCTGCTGCTACCACTGTAAATTCTTTAGCTAAATCGTTAGCTAATTTTGCTATTATATCTTCTTTCCATGATTTAATTGGATCCGGATCTATTCCAAGGGACATGTTTACCACTCTTATGTTATACTTTTTACCATTTTCCTTTAGCCATTCTAGAGCTTTTATTACTTCTGATACTGATGTTATTCTAAGGATAACAAATTTTGCTCCTGGTGCTACTCCTCGATTGTATCCGTTTGAAGCTTTTCCACTTCCTCCAATTATTGAAGTAACATATGTTCCATGACCCAGTATATCTTTGGGTTTATCTTGTGTTGATTCATTTGAAAAGTCTTTGTATAAAATTATTCTTTCTTTATCTATGTCTGGATGGTTGTATATTATTCCACTGTCTATTACTGCCACTACTACATCTTTACCTGTAATTCCCAAGTCTATTGCTGATTTTAAATTTATTGATTCCAATGTGATATTTAATTTCGAGTCTCCTTTTTTTATTTCATCTACTTCTCCTACTATTGTATATCCATTTAATGGTTTATTTATGATTTCTAAATATCTTGTGTATATTCTATCAATGTAATCATTTGGATGTTGATTATATTCATCTGTTGTTGTTTTTTGATTAGCTATTTTTTGTTGTTTATTTTTTTTGTATATTGGCTTTGGGAAAACGTCTGCTATTTTTTCGGCATTTATTGAAAAATTTTTCATAAGTATTTTTTCTATATTTGCTTGTTTAATCTTTCTTTTGAAAAAAATGTAAAAAAAATGTTAAATATGTGGTATTTTTCTTTAAAAAATAGTTATCTATGACATAAATAAATTGTAAAAGAAATACAGAAAGGGGGTTTAATTATGGCTTTTGATGTTTTTTCTAATTTGAATATTATTACTACAGGAGTAAATAGAACTTATAATGTTCAAAATATCCCATCTGTTGATTCTATTTCTGCTATAAGTGATGGATTTATAGATAATAATGTTTTTGAAATTCCGAATTATAGTGATTTACTTTCTACTGTTAGACCAAATAGTTTTAATACTTCATACAATCCAGAACCAATAGCTGCCATACCTGAACCAAATTATTCTATATATCAACAAATTGATAGTTTGGATAAGTTGTCTGAAATATTCAGAAATTATTATGAAAAATATAATCAATTGGTTAACACTTATCAAAAATCTGAAAATGATAAGGCCAGAACAATTAATACTATAAGGAATTTGGAGCAGCAGAAACTGAATATTGATAACCAAATCAGTAATCTCAACCAGAGGATCCAAGAGCTCAATAATCAGGCACAGAATTTGAATAATCAGGCACAACAACTTGATACACAAGCACAGAATTTTGAAACCCAAGCCAATATGCAGGAACAAAATGCTACCATGTTGGAGCAGCAGGCACAGGCTTTGATGGCTAATCCCCTTACAGCTTCTGCAGGAGCTCAATTATTAACCCAAGCACAGGCACTGAGACAAGTAGCAATGAACCTTAAAATACAGTCTCAGCAACTTAAACAACAAGCTCAACAACTCAGACAACAATCACAACAGTTAAGACAACAAGCAGAACAAATCCAACAGCAGGTCAATCAATTACAACAACGAAAACAAATAATAGATGTCAGAATTAATAACCTAAAAAAATTACTAGATAATATAAATAATTATCAAGAAAAAATAAGAGAATCATTGAGAAAGTTAGTAGAACATATAAAGATGATATATAAAAGAGCTCAGGAGATAATAGGTAAAAAACACCAAGATGAGATTCAATTTTTCCTCACTCAACTTAATAAATTCACTAACCATAAAAATATGGGTAATTTGTTTAATATATTGGGTAGTTCTCTAATGGGAGCTTTTCCAGGAGTTGGTTCTGTAAATCCTGCTATAGCTCTGCCTAACATAGCTCTTTTAGCCTCTATGGGAGTTTTTAGTCAGGGAGGGTTGGTTGGATCTCCACAGAGCATGTTGAATTTTGCAGGGTTGTTTGGTTTGGTTTCTTCTTTTGCATCTATTCCATTTCCTTTTCCAGCGCCCAGAATGGGATTTGCTTCAGCTGATATTAGGATAGTTAAGACTTTATAATATGGAGTGGGTATTTATCGTTAGTTTTGCCATAGTTCTTTCAGCTTCTACAGGTATAAGAGCTTTTTTGCCACTTACAATTACCGCTCTGTTGGCAAAATTTGAAATTGTGTCATTTCTACAGACTACTCCATTTATAAACTATATAACTGATGATAGGGTATTGTATTTCTTAATTGCCGCTACTGTAATAGAGATACTATCTGATAAGATTCCTGCATTGGATAATTTTCTTGATGGAATCTATTTTCTTATTAAGCCTGTATTATCATTTGTTTCCACTTACGGTATTTTTTATGGTAGTTTGGAACTTTGGCAAACTGTAATAATGTCGATAACTCTAACTTTGGCATCTACTTCCGTTTCTATGGGAACTAAAGGAACCGTTAGATTGATTTCTACAACCACAACTTCAGGTATTGCTAATCCTTTAGTAAGTACAATTGAAGATTTAATAGTGATTTTTAAGATGGTACTAGGAGTAATATTCATTTGGACCTTACCTGTTTTAGCTCTTATAAGTGTAATATTTACTATATTTCTTGTATTTGTAGTTTTGAAAATCGTTAAATTTGAAAACCTCAAAGCATTTTTTGAAAATAATACAAAGTAGTACTCACAAATGAATGAATTAAGTAAATCTAGTAGCTCTTACTTATATTGTCATAAAGACAACCCTATTTACTGGAAAATGTGGAATAGTGATAGTATTAATTTTGCCAAAATTTACAATAAACCAATTTTTTTATCAATAGGATATTTTACCTGTCATTGGTGTCATGTTATGGCTCGTGAGGTTTTCCAAGATAAAGAAGTAGCCAAACTTTTAAATGAAAATTTTATATGTATAAAAGTTGATAGAGAGGAGCACCCTGATGTTGATAGTTTCTATATAAATGCTTTAAGTTTATTACAGAATGGAAATGCTGGTTGGCCTGCCAACTTATTTTTGACACCAGATTTGAAACCTTTTTTTGGGTTTACTTACTTACCTAAAAGGAATTTTCTAAAGGTAGTTAGTGAAATCTCTAGGATATGGAATCAGGATAAGACAGAGTTAGTAGAATACGCTGAAAAGATATATCAGTATTTAACCACCAATTATCTATCATCTTTAAAGAATTACCCTTATCAATTATTGGAGATAAACAATTTGGAAAAATTTTTATACGATATAGATCAGAAAATACATTCAAAAATGGATTTGAATGGAGGTTTTAGTTTCAGACCAAAGTTTCCTCCTCATCAGTTATTGGAATACATGCTTTTGAGATTGGAGGATACTCCAAGTAAGTATATTCTGGAAGCGGTTGATAAGACTTTGACTAACATGATACTTGGTGGTATGTATGATGTTGTTGACTATGGTTTTTGTAGATATAGTGTTGATGAGAATTGGATGGTCCCACATTTTGAAAAAATGTTATATGATAACTCTTTTTTGATTTATATATATTCTAAGGCCTCTAAAGTATTTGAGAATATTGATTTGAATAAATCAAAAGTATTTCGTTGTATAGCTGTTAATACTTTTGACTTTTTGAATAGATTTTTATTATATGGGAACACTTATTTGAGTTCTCTGTCAGCAGAATCTGAGTATGATGGACGAGATGAGGAAGGTGCTTATTATCTATTCCAAAAAGAAGAAATTGAAAACGTTGAATGTTTCTCGGATTTTTTTGGATTACATGAGTTTTTCAATCCACATACCAAATATGGTGGACTTATAGTTCATTACAAAGAGTTTCCAAATTATCAAAATTTGGAGAAGATGGAATATGTTGTTCAGTCATTAAGAAAGATTAGGAATAAAAAAAGTAAGCCTTACCCTGATAATAAGGTAATTTTGTCATGGAATTGCATATTGTGTACGTATCTATTAAAGAGTTATGAAATAACTCAATATAGGCCTTTTTTTGTTCATGCCTCTAATATTATTAATTTCATTCTGAATAAAATGTTTAATTTCAATGAGAGTAAATTTTATAGGATATCTGTGGGTAAAGATTTTTACGGGGACCCTATATTGGAGGATTATATCTGGTTGGGTTTGTCTCTTGTTCACTATTCTAAGTTAAGTGGTAAAGCTGAGTATAAAACTTTGGCTGGAAAAATATTTGAAAAATGTAAGGAATTATTTTACAGGGACGGTGTCTTTTATAATTCCGACCAATTTTTATCTTATGACATTTTTGATAATTCTATTCACTCAAATAATTCCTTGGCTTTGTTATTAGATTTATCTTTGAATGAAACTATTGGAAAGGATGCTAAAGATCTAGTTCTCAAATTTTTCAATTTTTCTGAAAATTTCTTGTATATGGGTAGCTTTTTAAGTTTTCTTGAGTTTTATAAATTGAGGATTAGCGGTGTGACTTGTAGAGTTAAAAAAGTTGAAAACATGTATAGAATATTTTGGGATTCTAATTTTGATGTTGAACCATCTTTCATTGAAGTTGAAAAGGGTCAGTGTTTAGATATTAATTTAAAAATTTGTGATCAACAAAAATGTTTTGAGTTTCATAAGAAAATAGATTTATAAATATTTCTATATGAATGTTTTTGTCTCTGTTTGTGATTATTCCTCTGAATTGTATGCTAGAAAATTGATCAATCTTATTAAAGATAGTATTGATGGAAAAATATTTGTTATAGGTGGAAAAGTGTTGGAGAATTTGTCTGATGAAAAGGTTATTTTTTGGATTGATTCTGTCAAATACAGTTCTGTTGGTTTCTTTGAAAATATATCTACTGTTCCTCTGATGTATCTTGACTATATTAAGTTAAGAAAAATGATAGTGCAAAGTAAAATTGATTTGGCAATACTCTTTGATTCTCCTGCTTTAAATTTAAATTTGATTCCTTTATTGAAATCAAGGGGTTCAAAGATAGTGTATATTATTCCTCCTAAGAGTTGGAGCTTAGAAAAAACAAAAGCTCATAAATTTGTAGAAGATAACTGCGACCTTGTTATAGTACCTTTTAAATTTAATTTAAAGGTATATACGAGTAGTAATGTTATTTTCTTAGGACATCCTATTGTTGATGTAATCCCGGATAATATTGTACCAAGTGGTGATAAGGGTTCCTTAGGGATATTTCCAGGTAGCAGAAAATTTGAATTAACTTTTGTATCAAGACCGGTTTTTGATAGTTTAGAGTTATTGAGAAAAAGGTTTAAAAATATATTCATTTCTTCTACTCCAAATACAGATGAGTTGATTGAATTGAATAAACATAGATTAAGAGGATTAGAGATTGAGAAAAACTATTACGATTTAGTATCTAAGATAGGTTTTGGATTAGCTGTTTCTGGAACTGTGGTTCTGAAGAACGCCATTTTTTCTGTTCCTACAATATGTTTTTACAGAGTTTATAAGATATCTCAGTTCATTTTTACAAAAATAAAGCGCATAAAGGTTCAAAAGATTGCTTTACCTAATATTTTGTGGGATTACGAATTTGGTATGGGTGATGAAAAAATAGTTCCCGAGCTTGTTCAAGATAAATTTAATACTGAAGAGTTAATTAAAACTGTTGATAATATTTTGATGAAATATGATTATTATTTGGATAGAATAAAGAAGTTTAGTAGTATATTTCATGAATTTTATCCTCCAAGTGTTATCAACAGGATTTGTCACTTGATTAAAGAACATTTTATCAATCATAAAAAAGGATAAGTATACTTTATACAGAAATCTTTATATAAGACATAATATGAAAATAAAATTGTTACTTAGAAAGGGGAGTGTCAAAGGATGCAAAACATGACTTCTTCAATAAGAAGAAGAACTGAAAGAAAAGTAAAAAAATCGAGAAATTTCCAAGATAGGTTTCTCAATTCTCTCAGAGGAGAAGATACAAAAATTAAGGTGGAAACAATAAATTCCAAGACCTATATTGGTAAAATGGTTTCTTTTGATCAATATGTTGTTATATTGGAAACTGATAATGGACAAGTGATGCTGTATAAACACGCTCTTTCAACTATAGAGAAGGCATAATGTATATACCCCATAAACCTGAAGAAATAGAGAAGGCAAAAAAATTACTGAATATAGAGAGTATAGATCAAATCTTTATTAAATTAACTAATAAAGAAAATTTTTTCGATCCATCAGAATTGGGAGATAAACTGAGCCAGCAGGAGTTAATTAACTATTTTGATAATAAATTATCACAGTTAAAAAAGTACCATTATCTTGTTGGTAGTGGAGCCTACGATCATTTCATACCTCCAATTGTTGATTCTCTTGTAAGGGGAGAATTTTTAACTTCTTATACTCCTTACCAAGCTGAAGTTTCCCAGGGGACATTAAAAGTAATCTGGGATTTCCAGTCATACATTTGTGAAATATTTAACCAGGACGTCTGTAATTCTTCCCATTATGATGGTGCTACTGCTGCTGCAGAAGCTGTTCTAATGGCAAAAAGAATCTATTCAAAAATAAATCCACGAGCAAACAGGTACATCATTGCTAATTCTGTTCACCCAACTTATTGCCAAGTAATAAAAACTTATACCGAAAATGTTGGGTTGACTCCGATTTTTACTGATTTCAATCAATCAGGAAGAGTGGATATACAATGTTTGGAGAATAATCTCAGCGAAGATGTTTTTGCTATTGTTATCCAAAATCCCAACTTTTTTGGGGTTATAGAGAATGATATACAAAAAATTAAAGAATTGGCAGGAAATAGAATAGTAATCTTAGTAACCCTTAATCCTTTCATTTATTTTCTTATTGAGCCTCCTAAAGTTGATATAGTTGCTGCAAGTTTACAGCCATTTGGTATACCTCTTAGTTTTGGTGGACCTTACCTTGGAGTTATAGCAACATCAATGGAAAACATAAGGAATTTACCGGGTAGGATAATAGGACAGACTGTAGATAAACATGGTAGGACTGCTTACACCATGATTCTGCAAACGCGGGAACAGCACATAAGAAGAGAAAAAGCAACAAGCAATATATGTACCAATCAGGGGCTGATGGCTATAAGAAGCACTATATATCTTATGTCTATGGGTAGATCAAACCTTATTAAAGTGGCACAAAAAAATTATACAAACGTCAGATTTTTACTCAATAAGCTGGTTCAATATGGTGTACTAATCTCATTTTTTAACGATATATTTAATGAATTTCTGGCTTTCATACCAAATTACAAGAATATCTATAATGAGCTTAAAGATAGGCATGGAATTATATTTGGTATCGGATTGAACAGATTCAAATTATCTAAGCCACAAGTTGATAACTTACGAAAAATCGGCATTTCTCAGGAATTGGAAGACTTGGCAATAATATGTACCACTGAGAAATACTCCAAAAAACAGCTTGATGTATTTTGTAACTATGTAAAAGAAGTTTCTTTTGTTTCTAAAAACATATAGTATGTTTTTTAAAGGTCTAAACATATTTGAAATTGACAGGGTTTTTTTCGATGATTTTTCTCATCATTCTCAAAGTGAACAAAAAAAGGTAAATTACAGAACCAAACAGGTTCTAAAGTGGGTTTATTCTAAATACGAGGATAACCCTGAATTGTTTACCGACTTATCTAAACCTTTGAGATCAGAGTTGAACAAAAAATTTAATTTTAGATCATTAGATCTTGTTGATTACCAATTTTCTAAAATCAGTAATTCTATAAAGTTTGCTTTTAAGACTCTTGACAATGAGATAGTGGAGAGTGTGCTAATGAAGCACCCTGGTAGGTATACTTTGTGTGTTTCATCTCAAGTTGGATGTAATGTTGGATGTATTTTTTGTGCATCTGGAATGTTTGGCCTAAAGAGAAATTTGGAAACTCATGAGATAGTTGAACAGCTCTTCCAAATTCAAAAATTCATTTTTGAAAGAGAAGGAAAGAGAATATCAAACATTGTTTTTATGGGTATGGGCGAGCCTCTTGTTAATTACAGGAATGTTCTGAAATCTATAGAAATATTCACTTCTGATTGGGGATTCAATATCAGTAAAAGGAATATAACATTATCAACTTCTGGGATACTCCCGAGAATATATGACCTTGTTGTAGATGGTGTAAGAGTTAAGTTGGCTCTATCATTACACTCCCCCTTTCAACATGAAAGAGAAAAACTTATACCCATAGCTAAAAAGTATACCATAGACCAAATATTAAAAGCGGTAGAATACTATTATTTAAACACCAAACGAAGAATAACCATAGAATACATTCTGATTAAAGATGTTAATGATAGTGTTAATCATGCAAAAGAATTGGTTAATTTATTTAAGAATTATAATATGAAAGTTTGGGTCAATTTGATTCCATATAATAGCATAGGTAACATTTATTTTGAAGATAAGCTATTGGAAGAACCAAAGATTGAAAGAATAAGGGAATTTGAAAATATAATAAAAGATTATTTTGAAGTTAGTGTCAGATGGAGCTTAGGAAGAGATATAGATGGTGCTTGTGGACAATTGAGAAGAAGAATTATATCCAATTAGTTACTGTTCCATTGTAAATATGTAACTTTTTATTAATTAGCAATATGCATTCGTTACT
>JANXBF010000016.1 GCA_025057615.1 Candidatus Calescibacterium sp.
TGAATTAATTTTAAAAGCAGAATGGTTAAAAGTTCTATCTTCTCTTGGAGCAATATTTTTAACTTTTTTAGCAGGAACAGAAGTAAATATTGATGTTATAAAGAATAAGAGTAAAGAGGTATTATCAGTTGGTTTGTTAGGTTTCTTAGCACCATTTATAGGATGCTTTTTAGTGGCATTATTAATCTTAAAATGGAATATTAAAGCCAGTTTAATCACAGGAATAGCTCTATCAACAACTTCAGTAGCAGTAGTTTATACAGTAATGTATAATTATAATTTAAATCAGTCTGATTTTGGTAAAGGAATATTAGCATCATGTTTTATAAATGACTTAGCAACAGTACTAGCACTAAGCTTAATATTTTCTCCATTTAACTATAAAACTCTTATTTTTTTATTTTTATGTATTATTTCTTTTATTATTATTCCAAAAGTAAGTAAATTTCTGATAAACAAATATTCAAATAAGGGATCAGCATTTAGGGTTAAGTGGATAAAGTTCATACTAATAATTCTGGGAGCAGTGGCATTATGGTCAGGAAACGAACCTATACTACCAGCATATATCATGGGAATGATTCTATCAGACACGGTAACCAAAGACGAAAATTTTATGAAAAGATTAAGATCAATAACAATAGGAATATTAACACCTTTTTACTTTATAAAAGCAGGTTTTCTTTTGTCAATAAAAGTTATTTTGTCATTTCCAAGTTTAGTAATAATCTTACTATTTTCAAAGGTTCTATCAAAAATAATTGGCTTATATCCAATTGTAAAAATTTTTATTAAGGATAAAAACAAAAGTTGGTATTATACAATGATGATGTCAACAGGTTTAACTTTTGGAACCATTTCAGCTTTATATGGGTTAACACATAACATTATAAACTTAAACCAATACTCATTAATAGTAGTTAGTGTAATATTAAGTGCAATAATTCCAACTTTAATAGCAAATAGCGTCTTTCTACCAAAGTTTCTCTTCAAAAAATAAAAGAATACTTGAAGATTTAAACCAAGGTAGAAATAACATATTCAACATATTTATCATAGTTTTCCACATTAAACAGTTGAATATATTTATCAAAAGGTATAATAGATTCCTTATTTTCACATATATAGTTACAAACTTTGAACAATGTCTCTAAAGTGGAAACATATTCATCTTTATCGACTTTAAAAATATTCAATAAGAGGTTAATAAATATAAATTCAAAAGTTTGATTACTATTTTTATGTTTAAAGATGTTTATTATAAACTTGGGATCTTGCCTTTTATTCCAGTTAAATAATATTTGTTTAGATTTTTTGATAATGTTATCACCAAATATAATATTAAATCCCCAATTACTAATATCTCTTGAGTTTTTGATAATATAAGTGGATAGAAGTAAAAAGAGATAATAGCTTTTTTCACGAATCACAAAATCATATTCATTTTTTAATATTTCTGAATAGATAAAGTATGACAAATCGAATACTTTTACTATTTCTATTAGCTCTTCTGGATTTGATATTTTTATGTTATATATATCAAAGAATCCCATTTCAATAAGATCCTTTATTGCAAGATGAGATTTATAAAGATTAAATATTTTTGTTATTTCCTGCCTCATTCTGACAGGATTAGTACCAGAAATACAAAAAAAGTTGTTTTTTATAAAAATTTCCGTTTGAGGATCAAAAGTCAAACCAAACTCATTTTTTATTCTTATTCCTCTGATCATTCTTATAGGATCAATAATTAAGTTATCAAAATTAACGGTTTTTAATTTTTTATTCAATATGTCGTCAATACAACCGTTGAGATCAATCAATTTTTCTTTGTAAATATCAAAATACAAAGAATTTATGGTATAGTCTCTTCTAAAAAAATCCCTCTGTAAGTCAAACGTATAAGTGAAATCTATGTATATTTTTGTATTCACAACCGCTCTATATACTAGGTTTTTATTATCAAGTTCAACTATTTTGTATTGACATTCTTTACAAAAACATTTTATGCATTTTTTGTAACACTCTGGATCATAACTTTTTAATAATAAAACAATATCAATATCAATTTTGTCATTTTTCTTATTCAATACCACATCTCTTATTAATCCACCAACAACAAAAGGAACTATTTGTTTCTTAGTAAAAAAGTTCTTATTTAATAATTTCATTATATTTATTTTTCTAAAAAATTTTATTACTTTTTCATTTAATTTTTCTAAATTGTTACTATTTTTTTTCATTTTTGATAATAGTTTTTATATCAGCAATGGACTGATTAATACTCTGGACTAAATTTTCAACTTTCAAACCCTTATAGTTTGGTCTGAAATTTTTCAATTCCAAGTAGGAACTCTCTAGAAGTTTGAGAGCTTCATCAACTTCTTGTTTATTAATCAGATAAGTAGCATATATAACATTTTTTATATTTTTAATAAATTTCTTTTCTTCAGAATCAGATAACATTTCTTCCATTTCATTTGACATTTTAATTGCAAATTCAAAATTCTCAGAAGAGAATATATCTATTATTTCTTTGAGTTTTTTTATAAACTCTTGATCATCCATTCTATTTTATTATTTTTATTTTTGTAAATGAATTTCCTTTGAGAGCTCAGTTGAATTATAAAAAAGGGAAAATACAAATATTGTCAAACTAATTTAAATAGGTAAAAGCAATAATGGGAGGTTAAAGAAATGTCTGCCGCCACTATTTCTACCAAGTTAAAGGACAAACCAAGAAAGTTAATACCCAATTATGAACCAAAAGTTAATAAAGAAAAACAAGAAAGATTAAACTTGGCAAGGGATATAATAAATAACTCAAAGCTAATAGTCTTTACTTTGTATCAAAAACCGAATGTTAGTATTAAAGCATGGGAATTTGTCAAATACAATTCTGCTATAGAAGAGGTAGGTGGGGATATAAAAGTAATAAAAAATTCGTTTCTAAAGATAGCGCTTGAAGAAAAAAATTATAACGAACTGGCTCCCAAAATAAGAGGAGCAGTGGTTGTAAATTACACAAAAAACGATCCAATAAGCTTGGCAAAGAAACTTGATGAAATAATTTCAAACCTAAGAAAAGAAAAGAATATAAAGGAGGATATACCAGAGATACTTTTTGGTATTCTGGAAGGCAAAGTAATCAGTGCTCAAGAAGTAAAACAACTGTCTAAAATACCATCAAGAGAAGTCCTGCTTGCTCAATTAGCAGGTACATTAAAGGCACCAATATCAAAGTTAGCAAGCACACTAAACACAATCATATTAAAATTATTATGGGCTTTACAAGCAGTGAAAGAAAAGAAAGGATAACCGCGTTCAGGAGCGCGGTATAAAAATACTCTGAACAAGCAAAAAGCTTGCCAAAAGCAAGTAAAAAAGTGCTTGTAAAGGAAGGAAGAATATGGTAACCAAGGAACAAATAGTGGAAGCAATAAGCCAAATGAGTGTTTTAGAATTGGTAGAATTAATAAAAGCCATAGAGGATAAATTTGGAGTGCAAGCAAGTGCACCAGTGGCTTTTGCAGCAGCAGTACCAGGAGCAGCAGCCGCACCAGCTGAAGAAAAAGAAGAAAAAACCTCTTTTGATGTAATCGTGGTTGGATATCCAGAAAACGCTAAATTGAACGTCTTAAAAGTAGTAAGAGAAATAACTAATATGCAACTAAAAGAAGCAAAGGATTTCGTTGAAAGCTTACCAAAAGCAATAAAAGAAGGAGTCACAAAAGAAGAAGCCGAACAAACTAAGAAAAAATTAGAAGAAGTTGGTGCCAAAGTAGAAATAAAATAAAAATTTTAATTAATAAAAATTTTACAAAAATTTAATCATTTTTTAAAGGTAAATGGGAGGAATATTTTTCTTGTTATTTTTAAATTTAATATAGGGATAAGTAGAGAGTGGTTAGAATAAAAAGAAGGAGAGAAAATAAATGCAAAGCTTTGAACAAAGGGATCCAAAAGGAGAGAAGCTGTTTAAAAAGCCTGAATATATAAAACCACCACCATCAGATAAACAAAAATTATCATCAGCTACTAAAAAAATCGAAAGTATTACAGAAATAGTTGATTTAGAAAGAGAAAGTCTAATAAAGACAATAGAAAAACTTAAAAATAAAGCAAACATAGTAGAACTAATTCTCAATCATGGAAGCTTAACAGGTAAAATGATACTAAAAAACGGAATAATAATAGATGTTTCATTAGATGAATACGTAGAAATAGAAGCGATAATATATTTAATTCAAATAACAGAGGAAGATCTATTAAGTTATTTACCCATGTTTTTGAAGAAAAAACTGGAAGAGGAAAACTTACTTGATACACTTGAATCAATGATAAAGTATAGACCACAAGATATAAGATTTGAAATTGAAATGGAGGAAGCAATTAATAAAACAGAGGAAAAAAAAATAGACAGTCTACCGCAACAAAAAGAATCTGCTGTATCACTTGATGATTTAGATAAAGAAATTGAAGCATTACTTTTAGAAATAGACAAGAAAGAAGATAGTGTTACTAAAAAAGAACAAGAAATTAATCAAATAATGGAAGAGACATTCATATATGAAACACCAGAAAATCAAGAAAAAGAAATAATATATTTTGAAGAAATAGGTCAAAAAAATGAGGTATTAGAACAACAAAATGTATATAATCAAGAACAAATAGAAATATTTGAAGAAAAAAATGAAGATCAAAAATTAAATCTAAACCAGAACTCAGGTGAACAGATAATAGAAATAATAGAAAAACATGAAAATGAAATAGAAATAACAGAGAATATAACAAACTTAATATCTGTTGAAGAAAAGAAAGAAAAAATCGAAGAAAATTTTGATAAAACAACAAAACAAATAGAATCAACAATAAAAGAAGATATAAATGAAAATATAGAAGAAGGCAAAATAGAAGAGGATCATAAGAAATCGGAAAATATAACTTCCATAAAAAATATAGAGCAGGAAACTAAAAAAGCATTTTTGATAAAAGAAGAAAGCAATATAATAACTAAATCCAAGGAGGAAAATAAAATAATGGTTATCGATAATATAGTGAGTAAATTATCCCAAATCCCTCCATTAGAAGAATTTCATATCATAAACACAGAAACAGAAGAATTAGAATACTGTTCAAACGAATCGTTGGACGATTTTTCTATATCAACAATAATTGCAGTATATAAAGATTTATCAATGTTTTCTGGATTTTCCTCAGAAAGAATAAACAATATGGTTGTGGATACAGACAATTCTTACTATGTTATCACAAATATAGATGATACAAAAATATTACTAAGTAAGTGTTCTAAAAAAGCCAATCCTTCTATAATATCATCATTGATTAGTAAAGCTATTAAAGGTAAATGATCGACTTAATTGTCATTATTTCTCTCTTTTCTTTGTTTAAAATAGGTTATGAAAGAGGAATAATCGCAGAACTAACGGATATTATTGGATTAATAATAGCGATAATAGCCTCGTTCAATTTGACTGAGCCATTTGGGAATCTATTAAGCGCTATCCTAAAAACTCCAAATAAAGGATTAATAAGCTTTATAGCCGGAATAATAGTATTCTTTTGTACGTTTTTTATAATACTCGCAATAGGATATGGTTTAGAATTATATTCAAAGCGTAGTGAAATGTTAGATAAAACCAACAAATGGATTGGAGGAATATTAGCAACAGCAAAAACTATTATATTTTGGTGGGCAATATTCCTATTAATTACGATATTTCCCTCAAAAGGATACTTCAAACAGTACATTACAGATTCCTATTCATATAATATTATATCAAACATGAATCCCTATATGATTAGTTTCTTTCAGTATGTTTTTCCTGAAAATATAAATAAACAGATAAGAAAAATAATAAAATAAATACGAGGTAAAGCCATGAATAAAAATGAAACATTACATACAAACACAGAAAACATAAGAAAAAACGGTAAAGAATTGGAAAACAAATTAGTAAATATTAAAGGTTGGGTATGGAATAAAAGAAGCAGTGGAAAAATAAGATTCTTAATACTAAGAGATGGAAAAGGTTTTATTCAATGTGTAATAGATAATCCAGAACTATTCAGTATTTTTGATGAATGTACTCAGGAAAGTACATGTGAAATTGAGGGCATACTCAAAGAAGACAAAAGATCTCCATTGGGTTTTGAAATTTTAACAAAAACAATAAAACTAATACATAAAACTATAGATTACCCGATAACACCCAAAGAACACGGTACTGATTTTCTTTTAGATCACAGACATCTTTGGATAAGAAGTAGAAAACAATTTGCAATACTCAGGATAAGACATAGTGTAAAACATTACATAAGAGAATATTTAAATCAAGAGGGTTTCATAGAGTTTGACAGTCCAATATTCACTCCTTCAGCTTGTGAAGGAACCACAACTCTATTTGAAGTAGATTACTTTGGTGAAAAAATGTATTTATCCCAAAGCGGGCAATTATACCAGGAAGCAGGAGCATTGTCATTTAAGAAAGTTTATTGTTTTGGCCCAACATTCAGAGCAGAAAAAAGTAAAACAAGAAGACATCTGATAGAATTCTGGATGGTAGAACCAGAAGTAGCCTTTGCTACATTAGAGGATATAATAGATATATCACAAAAAATGATATCTTATGTAATCCAAAAAGTTTTAGAAAATAATACTTATGAGCTCATTTTATTAGAGAGAAATGTTGAAGATTTGAGAAAAATAGTTCCACCATTTTATAGAATAACCTATTCAGAAGCAGTGGATATAATCAAACAAAAAGGTATTAGTTTCAATTTTGGAGATGATTTTGGTGCTCCAGAAGAAACCGCGATATCAGAAAATTTCGATAAACCAGTAATTATTACACATTATCCCAAAAATATCAAACCTTTCTATATGAAAATAGATCCACAAAATCCAGAATTTGTTCTAAATATGGATATAATAGCACCAGAAGGTTATGGAGAAATAGTTGGAGGAAGCCAAAGAGAAGACGACTATCAAACCTTATTAAATAGGATGAAAGAAGAAAATATACCAATAGAAGATTACCAATGGTACCTCGATTTAAGAAAATATGGCAGTGTGCCTCACAGTGGTTTTGGATTGGGAATAGAAAGATTCGTAGCCTGGATATGTAAATTAGAACATGTTAGAGAAACCATACCATTTCCACGAATGCTCTACAGATATAAACCCTAAAAACTAAAAATTTAGACAAACTAGAATATTTTAGACAAAACTTAATTTATTGGGATCTTAACACATAATGAACAAAGAAGAAATAAATCTTCTACTAAAAAAGTACTATATAACCAAAGAAAAGACATACAGAAACAAAGTAGTGGAAATCATGCTACCATATGTAAAATATTTGGCCTATAAAAATTCTAATATACACGAAATAGATGATTCAATACAAAATGGAGTAATAGGATTAATCAAAGCAATAGAGAATTTTGATTTCAAAAAATCTGATAATTTTATTGGCTTTGCTTCACTTTACATTACAGGCGAAATAAAAAAATACTATAGGGATCTTCATAACTTAGTAAAGCCACCTCGGGAGATCTATGAAAATCAATCTGTGATAAATCAGAAAATAAGAGAATTGACACAAAAACTCAAGCGCCCACCCACTCTTAAAGAATTAGAAGAATATACACAAATAAACAAAGAGAAGTTAATAGAACATATGGAATTTTCAAAACAAAAACAATTCTCCTTAGAAAACAGTACATTGGGAAACGAAAAAAAAATAAGCGAAATAATATCAGATAAAAAAAATGTAATTGAGGAAGTTGATAGGAAAATGTCACTACAAGAGGCAATATCAAAATTGGATCCACTTGAAAAAACTGTAATAATACTAAAATTCTTTGAAGGATTAACACAAGAAGAAATAGCTAAAAAACTAAATACCATACAGGTAAATGTATCGAGGATTCAATCAAAAGCCCTAAAAAAACTTAAAGAAACAATAATATCAAGTAATAATTAATATAGAATCCTTCTTATTTTTTCAAATTCAAAATCCTTTCTCATTCTCCCTTTATACAAGATTACATTTTTATTGGCATAGTCAATTTTTATTTTTTCAAATTGGTCTATTATTTCCTGGCCATCCATAAAAAAAATAACCTTTATATTATTAAGATAATTGGTAAAGTCAAACAACCTAATTTCATTTTCGGGGTAAATCTCTCCACTATGAAAACAACTAACTTGATTCAGAATTGCTCGGGCAACATCTACTACGTCAAAATTTTTATAATCATTTTTTAATAATAAAGAAAATTCTTTCAAACTTATAGCTTTATGTTCAAAATGATAATTTGAAACATTGTTATTAACATTTATACCAACTCCTACAACATAGTTGTTTTTAAATGTTTCAACTAATACTCCTCCCACTTTATAGTAAACATTTTCATATTTTATAATTAAATCATTAGGATATATAATTCCCAAATATTCAGAGAAAGGATAATTTAAATATTTTTTCAAGGTTATAATAACAAGAACAGAAAAAAGAGTAGATATTGGAAATTCATATCTTATTATAGGATAGACAAAAGATAAGTACAATCCTCCTTCATCAGAAATCCATTCTCGTGAATAGCTACCCTTTCCTTTTAGCTGCTTTTTAGAAAGTATTGCTAAAAGATCCCCGTCTTTAAATCTCTTCTTTAGTTCTTCTTGTGTACTATCACATTCATCTAAAATTATCAGGTTATACATTTAACAGCCTCCACCATATTGGACAGTTTTTGATAAGCAACATCCCAAGTTCTGGTTCTCAATCCACAGTCAGGAGCAACATATATCCTATTGCCAACTGTATCCAAAGCGTATAAAATCCTATCTTTTATTAAATCAACGCTTTCAATCCTATCGGTATGGACATCTATAACACCAAGTCCAACAACAAAATTGTTGCCTTTAAAACTTTTTAGTATATCATATCCTTTTCTATTTTGTTTACCAAGTTCCCAACTATCTCTGTTAGCATATTCAAAATGCAACTCTGTTATTATCCCATCCAATTTCTCAATATATGGAAAAAGAAGTTGGTAATCAGAAAAACAAATATGAATGGAGAAAGTTGATTTATTCTGTAAACCATTAACAGTTTTGTAGATAGCATCAACAAACATTTCTATTTCTTCTCTTTTTGTTGTTGCAGCAGGTTCATCTATTTGAATAAAATCTGCACCATTACTTATTATATCTTCTATATTTTGTCTTACAATATAACATATATCTTCAAGGAATTCCCACCTATATTTTTTATCTTGAATTTGAAATAAATCAATTTTATAGTAATATTCATTGAAAGACCAATCAACAAGAGTATATGGTCCAGTAATAGGTATCTTTAACTTCTTTTTGACAAATGATTTTATCTCTTGAGTTTCTCTACGATGATAATAATTTTTTAACTTCGGTTTGGAAACAATCGAAGCTTTTCTATAGTACTTATTATCGAAGCTTCTGACATGTCCTTTAAACTCAAATCCCTCAATATTTCTTATAGGATATTCATACATTTCACTTCTATGTTGTTCACCGTCATAAACAAGATCAAGTCCAACGCTTTCCAAAAGCCTAACAGCATACAAAGAAGAATAAAAAATAATTTTTCGTTTATCATCTTCCGATATATTAACATTGTTAAAATTTCTTTTTATTATCTCAAACAATTCTTCTGTTTCAGATTCTATATTCAATTTTTTAGCCCATCTAATTGCTTCATTTAGATCATTCTCATTCAAAGGTAAATTTCTGAATGGTTTAACTCTCCAAGAAGGCTTAGCTAAAGACCCTATTTCATGTGTTATTATCATAATTCCCTCCCAGATGATAATTTATATAGTATTGTAAAATAATAGTTGCAGAATACTTGTCTATATCTTTAGAAACACCGAACTTAATTCTGGCTAACTCAGTTGTATAATCCTCTTCAACAAAATATATTTCTATTTTCTTTTTTAACTCTTGAGAAATTAATTTTTTCAATCGATTAGAAAATTCTTTTACAAGGGGATATAGATTGTTTGGTTTTTTAGAAACAGGAAAAATCGGTAACCCAATTACTACAGAATCTATTGAGTAATCCTTTATTATAGTAAAAACTTCATTTACTGAATTTTTTGTATTCGGTATATTTTTAAGTGGCTTTATTATCTTAAAGTCAGTATTAGCAATAGCCAATCCTATTTTTTTTTACCCCAATCTATGCCAAGTATTTTCATTAATCTTTGACTATTTCTTCTTTGTTCCTATTCTATTGGGTTTTGGTCCTTTTCTTGTTCTTGCATTTGTTCTAGTTCTCTGTCCCCTGACAGGCAGCCCTTTTTGATGTCTTATCCCTCTGTAACATCTTATTTCAATTAATTCTCTAATATTCTGGTTTATCTGTCTTCTCAGATCTCCCTCTACTGTATAATTCTCTTCTATATATTTTTGGATTTTAGTTATTTCTTCTGGTGTCAAATTTTTGGCTTTTTTATATGGATCTATATTGGTATTTTTTAATATTTCCATTGCTGTTGTAGGACCTATACCGTAGATATATCTTAATGAGATCCAAAGTTGCTTATTTTCTGGTATATTAACTCCTGCTATTCTTGGCATAATATTTTCACCCTCTTTTTACCCTTGAACTTGTTTATGTTTTTTAGATTTTGTGCAAATAACTCTTATTTTTCCATTTCTTTTTATAACTTTGCAATAGGCACATATTTTTTTTACTGAAGATCTTACCTTCATCTTCGATTACCTACCTTTTGCTCCTTTTTTACTTTCTTTTAGTATTAATTTTTCATCTAGGTATCTAATACCCTTTCCTTTATAGCTATCAGGTTTTCTGATTTTTCTTATATTTGCTGCAACTTGCCCAACAAGCTCTTTATCCAGTCCGCTGACAGATATTTTTTGAGGATCTTCAACTTTAAGAGATATACCCTTAGGAGGATAAAACACCACAGGATGAGAATAGCCAACAAATAATTCAACCCCATCTCCCTTCTGATTGGCCTTCCATCCTAAACCAACTATTTGCAATGTTTTTGTGAACCCTTCATTAACTCCAATAACCATGGAATTTATTATACTCCAATATGTTCCTGCTAATTTCTTTATGAATCTATCAGTTCTCTTTGAGTGCTCACCAAATTTGGGAACTACAAAAATTTTATTTTCCTCAGTTTTTATTTCTACAAATTCTGTCCTAAAAGTTTTAGAAACAGATCCCTTAGAACCTGTTATAGTAAGCCTATCCCCTTTCATTTCAACTTTTGTATTAGGTGGTAAAACTATCGGTTTTCTTATTAATTTTGACATATTCTCTTCCTCCCTTAGTAAACAAATCCTATTATTTCTCCACCGATTTTGTTCTTTATGGCTTCACGGTGTGAGACTATACCCTTTGAAGTGGATACAATTGTTAGACCCATGCCAGAAAAAACTAAGGGTATATCATTGTAAGATTTATAAATTCTTCTGCCTGGTTTACTGACCCTTACAAGATCATTCAGTATTGATTTTCCTTTGTGATATTTTATCTTTACCACAAAATTATAGGAAAACTCGCTTACCGGCTCTATGGAGTAATCCACAATATAGCCTTCTCTTTTCAATAGATCAAGTATGCCTTTTTTAAATTTAGAACCTGGTATTTTTACAATTTCATGTTTCCTATTTATGGCATTTTTGATTCTAGCGAACATATCAGCAACTGGATCTGTAACCATTGTCTAACTCACCTCTCTTACCAACTTGCCTTTCTGACACCCGGAATTAATCCTTCCTAAGCCATCTTTCTTAAACACATTCTACATATTCCGAACATCCTTATGTATCCCCTGGGTCTTCCACAAACCCTACATCTATTTCTAAATCTAACCTGGTATTTAGGTGTTTTTTTCCACTTTTCTAACTGACCTTTTCTTGGCATAAAGTCCTCCTTATACAGTCTACTTTTTAAATGGTAATCCAATTAATCTGAGCAATTCATAGGCTTCCTTATCATTCGTAGCAGTAGTTGTTATATTTATATCCATTCCTCTAACTTTATCAATATCATCATATGATAACTCAGGAAATATTATCTGTTCTTTTATACCAAGGTTGTAATTCCCTTTTCCATCAAAACCATTATTGCTTACTCCTCTGAAATCTCTAATTCTGGGTAGTACGATAGAAATGAGTTTATCGAGAAAAGCCCACATTCTAGCTTTTCTCAAAGTAACTTTCAACCCTATATTCATACCTTTTCTGAGTTTAAAATTAGAAATAGATTTTTTAGCTCTTATGACCACCGGAGCTTGACCAGTTATGATCATTAATTGCTTTTGTACTTTTTTTATTATATCCTGATTTTGAGTTGCATCACCAACACCCATATTGACAACAACTTTTTCTATTCTAGGTACCTGCATAACGCTCTTATAATTAAACATTTTCATTAATTCTGGTACAACTTCCTGTTTATATTTTTGATATAATCTCATTTCGTCCAGTTTCAACATCTTTTTATCTTCCGAGGATTTTTATTCCGCTTGATCCCTCGGCAAAGCGGATCTATTTTTCAACTTTTATCTCCTGTTTAGTTCTTTTTGATATCCTTATTTTTACCTTTTTTCCGTCTTTTTCAATAAACTTATAACCAATTCTGGTAGGTTTATTATCGGTAGAATCAATAACCATCAAATTAGAAATATGAATAGGCCTTTCTACCTGAACTATTGTTGGTTTTTTTTGTTCAGGATTTGGAGATTTTACGTGTTTTTTAACCTTATTTATTCCTTGTATGGTTACCCTATCGCCAACAACCTTGACAACTTTGCCAACTTCACCTTTATTCTTTCCGGATATAACCAAAACTTTATCACCTTTTTTAATTTTCATGTTATACCACCTCTGTAGCCAATGATAATATTTTAGCAAAACCTTTTTCTCTAAGTTCCCTGGGTATTGGTCCAAAAATCCTCGTGCCTTTTGGATTTCCCTGGTCATCAATTATAACAACAGCATTATTATCAAACTTGACATAACTGCCATCTTGTCTTCTATATTTTTTAGTAGTTCTAACAATAACAGCCCTGACAACATCTCCCTTTTCTATATTTGAATTGGGCATAGACTCTTTAACAGCAACTTTAACTATATCTCCTATATAACAGTAAATTTTCTGTGAAGCTCCATAAGTTCCGATTAACTGCACCTTCTTAGCTCCAGAGTTATCAGCAACAGTTAGCTTGGTCATTCTTGGTAACATAACTATACCACTCCTTTACGTTTTACCCAATATTATTCAAACCCTTTATACATTTTGCGCTTTTTCCAAAACTTTAATAACAACCCATCTTTTTAACTTACTCAAAGGTCTCGATTCAATAATTAGCACTTTATCACCTTCACTAGCTTCATTATTTTCATCATGAGCATAAAATTTTTTATAAGTTTTAACAACTTTTTTGTATTTCGGGTGCATTTTATTTCTTTCTACCTTAACTACCACAGTTTTATCCATTTTATCGCTTATAACTACTCCAATAAACTTTTTTTTATTTGTTTTCATTTATATCACTCCTTTTAGAAGACATCAAATACTTTATTCTTGCTATTTTTTTTCTGAATGTTGAAAATAGATGTGGTTTTAATTCACCTGTTATAGTAGATTTCATTTTACTATCAAAAAGGTCTTTTCTCGTATTTTTCAGTTCTTTAACTAAATCGCTATAACTCATACTCCTGAGCAATTCGAGCTCTTTTCTAGATTTCATAATTTATCCCCCCTGCTTTCCGACAAATCTGGTCTTTATTGGAAGCTTATACGAAGCTTGCCTCAAGACCTCAAAAGCTTGTTCTTCTTTTAAACCTGTAACTTCGAACATTATGGTACCAGGTTTTACAACAGCAACATATTTATCAACATCTCCTTTGCCTCCCCCCATTCTTGTTTCAGCTGGCTTTTTAGTAACACTCTTATGAGGGAAAACTCTTATCCATATTTTACCACCTTTTTTCAAATTTTTAGATATAACAATTCTTGCGGCTTCTATCTGATTAGCAGTGATCCAAGCAGGTTCCAAAGCTTGAATACCGAAATCACCAAAAACAACCTTATTACCTTTTGTAGCCTTTCTTTTCATTCTTCCTCTTTGAGTCTTCCTATATTTTGTTCTTTTAGGTGCCAACATAATACATCCACCTCTCTATTATACTAAATCTTTTGGCATGTTAGCTAACTTAAGTTTCTCCAATACTTCAAACTGTTTTTTAGTATCCTCGTCTTTAAATGTTAATCCTTTGTATATCCAAACTTTTACACCTATAACTCCCCATTTGGTTAAAGCCTCATCTAAAGCGTAATCTATATCTGCCGTTAAAGTTTGAAGAGGAACCTTTCCAAGGATAATCCTTTCAGTTCTTGCCAATTCAGCTCCATCTAATCTACCAGATACTTCAATTCTTATGCCCTGAGCACCAACTCTCATAACCCTTACTGCTGCAGCTCTCATAGCTCTTCTGAAACTAACTCTCTGTTCCAATTGTCTTGCTATGCTATGTGCAACCAATTTGGCACTCAAATCAGGATGTTCAACCTCTTTAACCTCAACAAAAACATCCTGCTTACCAAATTCTCTCTGAATTTTTGTTCTTATATTCTCTATTTCAGCACCTTTCTTACCAATAATAACTGCAGGTTTAGAAGTATAAATGGTTATATGAATATTAGATCCTCTTCTTTTTATAACGATTTTTTCAATTGATGCCGGATTCGGATCTTTAAATTTTGCACTACCTTCCTTAACCTTTATCCCCATCCTTTGTATAACACTTTTTCTTACTTCTTTAAAAATAAATTTTCTTATATTATTATCTTCGATTAAAGCGTCTTGATATTCTTTTTTCTTGGGAAACAACCAGATACTGTCCCAATATTTGTTTATACCAAGTCTGAGGGCTTTAGGGTGAACTTTCTGGCCCATAACTTACCTCCTTACTACTTCCTTACCGTTTCCTTCTTAACTTTTTTAACAGGCTCCCTATAGGCAACCCTAACAGTCAAATGAGAAGTTGGTTTTAATATTCTCGTAGCACTACCTCTGTATTTAGTATCCCATCTCTTAATAAAAGGACCTTTGGTAACAAATAATTCATATATGAAAAAGTTATTAATATTTAAATCTTTGTATCTATCTGAAAGATACTCTATATTAGCCTTGACAGAGAGAAGCAGTTTTTCAACCATTCTTGCAGCTTTTCGAGGAATAAAAGCAACAGTATTGATAGCATCATCCAAGTTTTTATTCCTCAGTAAATCAAGAATAGGCATCAATTTTTTATAAGATGTTCTCAAGTATCTGGCAAAAGCATTGAATTTCAAAAAATCAACATTAAACTCATACCACTTTTCCTTCCAATACCTTTCATGAGCCAGTCTTTTGGCCTCAACCAAACTCCTTGCATATATTATCTGACTAAGATAATCCTTGTCTTCTTTTGATTTTTTATATTTTATTTTGAAAGCATATTGATACATGTTAGTCCTCCTATTTCTTAGCTGCTTTAGCAGCTTTTTTATCAGGATGGCCTTTAAATGTTCTGGTTGGTGCAAATTCTCCCAATTTATGATTCACCATTTGTTCATTAACATAAACAGGAACATGCCCTTTACCATTGTGAACAAGAAAAGTTAACCCAACCATTTCAGGAACAATCGTGCTCCTTCTTGACCAAGTTTTTATAGTTTTTTCACCTTTTTCTTTAGCAATAAGAACTTTTTTATAAAGTTTAGGATCAACATATGGACCCTTTTTTGCACTCCTACCCATATTTACCTCCTAATTATTTACTATTTTTTGCTTCTCCTAGATATAATAAATTTAGAGGAAGGTTTCTTTCTCTTCCTTGTCTTATATCCAACAGTTGGTTTACCCCAAGGTGTAACGCTAGGTCTACCTGGGTGAGTCCTACCCTCTCCTCCTCCATGAGGATGATCAACAACATTCATACAACTTCCTCTTACATGAGGTCTCCAACCCATATGTATATTTCTCCCAGCTTTACCAATTACAATGTTAGAATGATCTGAATTAGAAACCCTACCAATAGTGGCCCTGCACTTCAAATTCACCTTCCTTATTTCACCCGATGGTAACCTGACTATAGCATAATCACCCTCTTTACCTATGAGCTGAGCAACACTTCCAGCAGAACGAACAAGTTGAGCACCTCTACCAGGATACAATTCTAAATTATGAATAAAAGTTCCAACAGGAATACTCCTCAAAGGTAAACAGTTACCAACCTTTATTTCCACATCTTCACCAGATAATATAGTATCTCCAACTTTCAAACCTTCAGGAGTTAAAATATACCGTTTCTCCCCATCCGAATACTCAACCAAAGAAATCCATGCAGTTCTATTTGGATCATATTCTATTGTTTTTACAACAGCAGGAATATTATCCTTATCTCTTTTAAAATCGATTATTCTTATTCTCTTTTTATGACCTCCAGATCTGAATCTAACAGTAATTTTACCTTGATTATTTCTCCCGGCCTTAGGCTTTTTAATCTTAGTTAAAGGCTTATAAGGCTCATCAGTAGTTAAAATCTCTTTAAAATTATGATATGTTGTGAACCTTCTACCTGGCGAAGTAGGATTAGTTTTCTTCATAAATTATCATCTCCTTTATTTTTCTTTCTCTATAGAAGAATCAATAGCCTCTATTTTGTATCCCTCTTTCAAAGTAACGATTGCTTTTTTATATGCAGGGCGATTGTATTTAAATCTGTATCTATAATACTTCGTTCTGGATGGTATATTTATTACATTTACCTTTTCAACTCTGACATTAAAAATTTTTTCAACAGCTTCTTTTATATCATTTTTATTAGCAGAAGGTAAAACTTTAAAGACATACTTTTTTAATTTAGTCTCATTTAACAACCTTAATGCCTTCTCAGTAAGAACAGGTTGTTTTATAATTTCAGATGGAGCTAATTTAACGTCTCTATGCTTTGACTTCTGTCTGTTCATACTTTCTTACCTCCTTATTAAAATAATCAACGAATAGATCTTTCAATACGAGCAATGATTTTTTATCCATCACAATTTTATCAGCACTTAAAAAATCTTCTACATTAATATTATTAGCCTTAATTATGTTTCTAACCTTTTGATAGTTTCTTGCACTCTTTATCAGATTTAGAGTGTTTTGATCTTTTTCAGCATACATAACCAAAAATTTCTTTATTTTCCCAAATTGCTTCTCAATATTATCAAATATAGACTTCACTTTCTTTGTATTAGCTTCATTAAAATTGTACTCTTTCAAAACTATAAAGTCGCTTATTTTACTGTATATAAGAGAATAGAGAGATAATTTTCTCTCCTTTTTGTTCATCTTGATACTCCAATCTCTTGGTTTAGGACCAAAAACAACTCCACCCTTTCTCCAAATAGGAGACCTAATACTTCCATGTCTTGCTCTACCAGTATGTTTTTGAGGCCATGGTTTTTTACCTCCACCTCTAACTTCATCCCTTCTTTTCGTAGATACTGTTCCCAATCTCCTATTGGACCACTGAAAAACTAAATGCTGATGTATATGATGAAAAGACGGCTTCCTATTAAAATCCAAAACCATCTTTTCCATAGGAACAATGTTATTATTACTGTCCAGATCATATATAACGAGCTCTTTTTGAACATCATTCACTTCTTTTTTCATATCATTCACCTCTTTAAAATTCAATTTTTAATTATTTTAACAACTGAATTTTTAGAGCCTGGTATTCCACCCTTGACCAAAATTATGTTTTTATCAGGAATAACATCAACTATTTTTAAGTTTCTTATTGTAACTTTTTCATTTCCATACCTTCCTGGTCTTCTTTTTCCGGGTCTTGTAGGACCTATTCTTGATGTAGCATTACTTCCAGCTTTTCTGTGGTGCTTACTACCGTGAGACATAGGTCCTCTTGAAGCATTCCACCTCTTTATCATCCCTGAAAATCCCTTACCCTTGGTATAACCGGTTATATTAACAATATCATCTTTTTCAAAAACACTTGAGTCTATAATATCGCCAATTTTATATTTAGAAGCAACCTCTGAACTTACTCTTATTTCACTCAAAATTCTGTAATTTTCTCCAATATTCTTAAATACACCACTTAATGGTTTGTTAAGTTTATCAGTTTTTATAAAACCCAGTTTCAGAGCACAATATCCATCTCTCTCATTTGTCTTTATATCAACAATTTTACATGGGCCAACCATTATTGCAGTAACAGGAACTAAATCCTTGTCCTGATACACTTCTGTCATTCCCACTTTGACACCCAAAATCCCAATTTTCGCTTCTTTCATAACAGTCCCTCCTTCGCTCTTATTCCAATAAATAAAGCTGACAAAATAATAAACAACGACACAATCTTAAACAAATTCAAAACTCCCAAGATATAACCTATCTGAGAAATACAAAAAACACCAAAATAAGATAAAGATATGTTAAACATTGAATATATTCCCATAACTTTTCCCAGAACCTCACTATCTGTCAATAACTGAACTTTGTTATTGGTAAATCCAAAAGTCAAAGCCTGAAAAACACCAATAAAGAACACTATAAAAATTGAAAATTTAGGTAAAAAAGATAAAACTAGAATAAGTAAACCATATATTAAAATAAAAAACTCTTCCCTAAAAGATAGTATTACTTGATAATTAGTAGAAGCAACTATAAAAGCACCCACCATAGCACCCAATCCTAAACAGGACATCAAAAAAGAAAAATAACTAATACCCGCACCCAAAATTTCCTTAGTAAAAACCTGTAAAAAAGACATCAAAGATATACCCCAAAAATTAACAGTGAATATACTATAAAAACATTTCTTTATACTCCTTTTTGAATTAATGTAATCCAATGTTGTTTTGAGTGTCTCAATAAAATTTTTATCATTTTTATTATGATTAAAATTATCGATATCTTTTGAACGAATCTCATTAGAAAAAAGTAAATATATCATAAGTGGAACGAAAGATAGAGCATTCAAAACAAATCCCCAAGATAAACCAAAATATTTTGCAACGTATCCAGCAATAATAGGACCGACTATCCTTGATAAATTAAAAGATATCCCTTGCCAACTAAAATAACCAGGTATATCCTCCTTATCTTTAACAATAGAGTTTATCAATTTACTTCTTGTAGGAAAATAAAAACTACTTGTTATCCCCAAAAATAAGGCAAGAATTAAAAAATTTATAGTATTCAAATTGTTAGTAAAAATCAAATATGAAATTAAACAGGCATTCAAAAAATCAACTAAACTTATTACAAAAAGAATTAATCTCACACTAACCCTATCAGAAAGATATCCTGCAAAAAAAGAGAGAAAAACAGAAGGAACAAACCTAATCAAATTATATATACCTATGTATTGAGAAGCAAGCCTTTCACTTTTTATCATCTCAACTATTACCCATTGTCTAAGTGTGAAATCAACCCAACTACCAATCAACGAAAAAGTATTCAAAAACCAATATAATAAATAATTACTATTCTTGAAAGTTCTAAAAGGGTTTTGTATCATATAGTTTTAATAAACACCTCAACACCTGCTGGTATTTCCATCTTTTTTATCTCTTCTATAGTTTTCGGAGTATAATTGATCAAATCAACCAATCTCTTATGAATCCTCAATTCGAAGTGCTCACCTGATCTCTTATCGACATGAGGAGATCTGGTTATACAAAATACTCTCTTTTTCACGGGTAAATATACTGGTCCCGAAATAGTAGCACCAGTACCCAAAGCAATATCAACTATTTTACTAACAGATTTATCCAATAAATTGTGATCCCAACTTAACATTTTTATTCTTATTCTTGGTAACTTTGACACACTTTACACCTCCTAAACAAATTCACACATTTTATCAACAAAAACCACGTTTTTATTTCTCTCTGATATTTAATATATTCAACAAAAAATATGACAATCCTACAAAAATACAAAAATTAAACAAAAATTATTATCTTTTACTCTCTACCCATCTTTTCCTGTATTCCTGTTGAATATATTCCATACTCTTTGAACTATTGAAAACGTCATTCATGAAATTTTTAAATATATTACTTCTTACTACAGGATCAGGGATAACACTATAAAAATACAGATCAAAAACTTTGCTTTTGGGAAAAATTTTTATCATCTCTTTTTTCACTAATCTAATAAGATCATCCTGATCATCAACATTGTAATTTCCTTTTACACTAGGCAAAACAGGAACCATCTGAAAAAATCTATTCTGATTCTCAAAACTAGTTAAGAACTTTATAAACTTTAGAGAATTATTAATCCTTTCCAAATCTCTGTTATTAACAATACTTAAACTCATCATGGTAACTGGATAGTTTTTGAAAGGAAATAAAATAACAAAAGTAGAATTGTAAAGTTCGGGATTCTCCTTCTTTATCCTATATAAAAACTGAGGACCTATAAGAATAGAAGCCACTTTACCATCTTTATACATAGAATAGGCAACATCAACAGAAGAAACCAAAAATCCTGAAGGTAAATACTCCCTATTTTTTCTCAAAACTGAAAAAAACTTGATAACCTTATCATTGAATGGATCAATAGGATCATTAATCAATCCCAGACCTAACATGTCCTGTTCAAACTTTAAAAATGGATAGAAACCATAAACTCCTTTTTCTTGTCTTATTCTTCTTACAACATCAAAAAAATCTTCATAATCTCTTATTTCTACTTTAGAAAAATCAAATATCTTCTTGTTGTAAATCAGCATTTTGGTAGAAGAATACCATGGAATAGTTATCAATTGATCCCCAATTTTACACCCTTCAATCAAATTAGAATGAAAATAATGTTCTATATCTCTATCATAAATCATTATATCAACAATCATACCCTGTTTATATAATCCAGCAGCTAACTGAGGATTGATATTTACAACATCAGGAGAAATATCAGTACCAAAATTTGTAAGCATCTTCTGATAAATAGAATCTATTGGGTAATCCTGCCAATTGACCTTAACACCATAAATCTCTTCAAAATTCTTTATAATGCTCTCAATATAATCTGTAAAATATGGTTTCAAAGAAGAAGACCAAAAAGTTATACCAGAAACCTTATTATTTGAACTACAAGAGCTTAAAAAAAAACTAAAAATAAAAAGCCCAAAAATTAATAAAAAATAAAACACAAAACTATACATACTACCTCCTTCTTTTATTATAGTACTCAATAAAAATTTTCATATATATCCTTGCCCTTTCATAATGGTTAACCAATAACTCTGAATTACTACCTTTAAAATTTCTTTCTTCAAAAAAAATAAAAGGTATAGGAATCTCTTTTATGACATCAACAAAATTCAATATATCAACCCATAAATAAATAGGGAAATCATACGAGAATTTTACATTATTGAGCAACTTATAGTTTAAAAGATTAACATAAATGTATTCCAGAAGATTTCTTTTATACAATCTGAAACCACAGAAGAAATCAGAAATCTGCTTTCCATAAAATATCCTTATTAAATCAACCATTTTCTTATTGATCAAGTATCTGAAAAAATTCTTTTTACTTAGTGTCAGACTATTAAAAGAATATCTGCTACCAGTAATAAAATCGTATTTTTTTGATAAGTTCAAAAACATCGGTATATATGATGGCAAATGCTGAAAATCACAATCTATAGTCAATACATACTCGTAACCCCTATTGAGTGCAAAATAGAAACCCTTAAACAAATTTTCTCCATAACCCAAATTAAATTCATTAAAAATAAAAAGCAATTTATCCTTTAAACTAAGAGGTAATGAATTATTAACAAACAAACAGATTTTCTTAGTTAAATCATCAGAATTATCCTCCATAAAAAGGAAATGAACATGTTTGCTTACATAACCCAATATTGACTTAATAAAATCCAATATTTTATCATATTCATTATATACGGGGCAGATAACCAAAATCATAAATTACAATATATTTGTAACCAATATTCCAAGTACAATAAACTCCAAATGAACAGCCTTCTATTTTTTCTTCCAGTGAAATGTTCTTCTAAAACATCTTTAACATGTTTCCTACTCATCAAGTTGTATATCCTTGCTTTTGGATCCAATAGCTTCTTTTTAACAAATTCAATACTTTCTCCCTTAAACCAGCTAGTATCTGGAGCTGTAAATCCCTGTTTTTTCAATTCCGAAATCTTTGAACCTATAAGTCTATTTGCTAACAACCTTAAAATGTATTTTCCATTAACAACCTCTGCCTTTTGCCTAATTTCATTATCGCAATCATCAACAGCTTTAAAGTTGCTGACTTTTAAAAAAGGAGGTATCCTCATAGCTAAATTTATAACCTCATTATCCAAAAACGGAACTCTTACTTCCAAACTGTGAGCCATAGAAAGTTTATCCTCAAGAATCAATAGCCCATGTAAAAAAGTCTTTACTTCAAAATAGAAAGCCATTAACAACATACTATCATAATCCAGTTTTTCATCAGACATTGATGAAAATTGTTTTTTTAAGATAGAAACAAAAATATCCCTTGTATAATCTTCACCTACTTCTTTAATCATTTGCCCAAATATTTTACGAAAATAATTAAGATCTACTAATCTGTGCCAATAACTATAATAGCTATCAATAAATTTTTCAAATGATTCAGCCTGTGCAAATGAACGATACCTCCATGGATATCCTCCAAAAAGCTCATCACCTCCTGTACCACTCAACACAACCTTCACAAACTTAGAGGCCAGTTTAGAAGCATAAAAATTTGGATAGCTCTGCCCAACACGAGGCTCCTCTAAATGGTAAACCAATTTTTCAAAACACCTCTCCATATCCCCAGCCTTTAAAACCATCTCATAATGCTCAGTAGAAAACAAATAAGACATATACTCAGCTTTATCTCTCTCATCAACACTTAACTCCAAACCGCTGACACTTGTCATATCAAAACCGATAGTAA
>JANXBF010000017.1 GCA_025057615.1 Candidatus Calescibacterium sp.
AAAAAGGAACAGAATAAACAAAAGAAAACCTAAACACCTTTTGATCATTGTAGAAAAAGAATAATCCAGCATCAATTTGAAAAAGTATAAGCAGTTTTTTTGCAATCTCATATTGCCTCTTTTTACTACTCCTTTCATTCAAATCAGAGAGTTTAATTGCAAACACTAACAATTTTTGATATTCCAAATTGATTTCCCCCACTTGCAATATTTCCTCAACATTTTTAAATTTTTGGGATTCAATATCAGAAGTCCTCACCTTATTATCCAAAACTTCAAATCCCTTTAATAAAAGAAAGGACCTAAGATTAGGAATAGAAAAATTGTTTATAAGGTTTTTAATTATTACTTCTTGATCCATACTCCTTTCCTCCCTTTGTTAAAAATACAGCAAACCAATCTAAATCCTGTATTACCTTTAAATATTCAATTCTTTATTTAAACCCAAAATACATTCAGAAAAAAGTCAAAAGGTTATCAAAAAAAAATTATAATCCTAATATTGTGGATAAAAAGTTTCCAATAGGAATAAATTCATTTGAAGAAATTAAGAACAGGCCCATACTATTACGTTGATAAAACTCATTTTGTCAAAAAACTCTTAGACCAGGGGAAACACTATTTTCTTTCCAGACCTCGTAGATTTGGTAAATCTCTCTTCTTAGACACTATCAATTGTGCTTTTGAAAGAAAAAAAGAGCTTTTTGAAAATCTTTATTTACAAAAAAATTGGGACTGGAATCTCTACTATCCCACTGTTTGCTTATCTTTCGCTTCTGAAACTCTTAAACCACAACAACTAACTCAATTCATTACTACCCAAATCCTTAAAAATTCTTCCTATTACCAAATAAATATTCACATCAATCAAAATTTACCTCCAATTTTAGAAGATCTCTATGTTTTGTTGGTTTTTACTGGACTTAATGTCATAGCAGAAGACACTTCTTCCACTGGTAACATTGGCCTATGGTATGGTAACATTAATAGATTTTAATAAATACTTAGATTTTGAAAAAATATATTGATTTTGGTATTGTTGTCAATTCAACATCAAAATCTATAGGAAAATTTATTATTGAGAAGATTAAGTAAGAACACTAATAAAATAATATGTAAAAATTCAAATAAGAAGGTTTAAATATTCGCCTTGTATAATCTTATGAATATAATCAAAGGTAATTATTGAGGGGTTATTTGCTGGGGTAGCTCAGAGGTAGAGCAGCTCACTCGTAATGAGCAGGTCGTGGGTTCGAATCCCATCCCCAGCTATGAAACATACATCCATCTTAAAATTCTTTTGCACTATTTTTACATTTTTTTACAACTAGTTAAAACAATTACTATAATAATAAAATACTCTTATTTATACTACTTTATCAGGGAGGTGGTAAAAATGAAACTAAATACTAATCTGTATGCAAACAAAGTTAGAGATAGCAAACAACAGATGATAACTAAATGAGCATTAACAGGAGCAACAATAGGAGGAATAGCAGGTGGAATAAAAGGATACATGGAAGCTAAACAAGAATATTCCAAAGTTCCAATTTCCACAATAGAAGTGGAAGTTATGAGACCACAATATAGGGTAGAACATGGATCAATTGTCATTACAGAAGTAGATAGAAATAGTGATGGAATTGGAAGATACAGCTCTTCCCGAGACTTTTCTGTGGAAGTTGTACCAAACGAAGTAGGATCTATATCAAGAGAAACAAGCAGCGGTTACAATTGGTCAAACTCAACATCAGAATTCAGGAACTCCTCATCTGTTCCGTATACTCTTAAAATCCCAGTAAGAGATGAAGAAGGTAAAATAGTATATAAAAAAGAAAAGCTAGTTTTTCAAGGTAGAGGGGAAGGTATAATTGCTGGTTATAGAGAAGTCCCAGTAAAAGAAGACAGACTTAACCTTTATAAATGGCCTCCAGTAAAATCAATTGAAGTAGAAAGATACAAAGAACCGATTGTCAAATTTGTTCACGGCGTAGACTTTGTAGGTAAGACTCTATACAATGCTACTCTGGGAGCAGCTATAGGCGGAGCAGTAGGTGGAGTATTAGGAGCAGTATTATCAGCAGTATCTTAAAATGGAATATGTAAACTATAAGAGGTAAAATAAGAAAAACGTAGAATTCTATGGATTGTGACCACAATACTTGCTGTAAAAAGAAATAATAAACTTGTAATAGGTGGAGATGGGCAAGTAACTTTGGGAAACTATTCGATAAAAAATACTGCTCGTAAAATCAGGAGAATGTACAGAGACAGTGTATTGAGCGGTTTTGCAGGTGGAGCAGCAGACGGATTAGCATTATACGAAAGATTAGAAAAGAAACTAGAAGAATATAACGGTAATCTCAAAAAAGCAGCAGTTGAGTTAGCAAGAGACTGGAGAACAGACAAAATTTTAAGACGATTAGAAGCAATGATAATAGTCGGTAACAAAGAAACACTTTTGGTTCTCTCGGGAACAGGAGACATAATAGAACCTGATGATAATATAGCAGCAATAGGATCAGGTGGTCCATACGCATACGCTGCAGCCAAAGCACTGTACGATAATACAAACTTAGACGCATACGACATTGTTATAAAATCACTATCAATAGCTTCAAACATTTGTATATACACCAATTCCAATTTCTCAATAGATCTTATTGAATTCTAATGAGCCTTTATTTCGACTTCCACTGCCACTTAGCAGATGAACAATACACAACTGAGGATTTATCCCAAATTCTGTCTATTTGTCAACAAGAGAATATCACTATTTGTTCTATGAGTACAAATTTTGAAGACTTCAAACTCAATCTAGAATATTCCAACCATCCAAATGTCTTAATAGGATTTGGAATACATCCATATGAAGCACATAAAATAAAACAAATGCCAAACTGGGAAGAAAAAATACAAAAAACAATAGAACAATATAAAAATCTAATAAAGTTCATTGGAGAGGTTGGCTTAGACTTCTATAAAATGAAACATACCTATCAACAACAAATAGAAGTATTTGAATACTTTACATATCTTTCTTCAGAATATAATTTGCCACTCAGCATACATACAAGATCAGCAGAAAAAGAGGTATGTAATATACTTATCAAGTATCAAAAAAAGAAAAAGCTAAAAGCAATCTTTCATTGTTACACTTCAACAGAAAAAGATATAGCAAAAACAATTCTTGAAAACGAATGGTATTTCGGCTTTGGAGGAGTAATAACATTCAAAAAATCAACAGAATTAAGAGAAATACTAAAATACATCTATGATAACAAAGGTAATATCTTATGTGAAACAGATAGCCCATATATAACTCCGGAACCTTACAGAGGTAAAAAAAACTATCCATACTTTGTAAAAATAATTTACGAAAATGTTGAAAAGATACTGAAAACAAAAGATTTTATCTTTTCATATCCCATATAGAATGAAAAATCAAGAATTAATAAATGCAGATATAGTAGTAATAGGAGGAGGAACATCAGGAATATTCCTTACACTATATTTAGTAGAGAAAGGTTTTAAAGTTGTACTAGTAGAGAAAACACAGCGGATAGGAGGGGCCTTAACAAATAGCTTAGTTTACCCCACTGCTGGATTCCATACACCTAACTTCAAATACGTATACAGTCCCTTGGTCGATAGTTTTTTAAAAGAGCTGTCAGAAAAAAAATTAACTTTGGGCCATATAAAAGATCCTCTTAATTTTTCGTCAACAGTGACCCCCATAAGCCCAACAGCATACAAAATACTGATTAATAAATTATTGAACAGAGAGAACTTCCATTTTTTTCCTCTATCAATCATAAAAAACATAAAATACAAGAACAATACAATTAGATCAATAGTTTTTAATTCTTATAATAAAATATATAATGTAGTAGCCAAATTTTTTGTTGATGCTTCAGGAATATTGTTAACATCGAATTTCATACCAATGGAATACAACTTTGATATAGAAAACATCCAAGCAGTAAGCCTTATTTTCAAAATATCCAATGTTAACTTTAACTCGATCCTGAAAGATGTAAAAACAAACCCCAAAGAATTCTACTATAAAACCGATCCTGATCTCATGGATAAGCAAAAATTTTTAAGTATTTCAGGATACTATTCTTTAGCAAAAGAATACCTAAATAAACCATCACTTTTATTAACAAGAGACAGATTCCTATTTTTTAGCTACATTGATAGAGATTCAGTAATTGTCAATACAACAAGATTATTTCTGAAAGATTTACAGAAAAATCATGACATAGAATCGATAGAAAAAAATGGTTACAAAATTTTACTTGAACAGGCCATATACATACACAAAATTATGAAAAACAATATTGAAGGATTTAAAAATTCCTACATATCGGAAATTGCAGATTTTATAGGAATAAGACACTACAGAAATATAAAGGGAGAATACATTCTATCTTTGGAAGATGTAACAAAAGGGAAATTTTTTGATGATAATGTGAGCATAGGCACATGGCCAATCGATATACATATTTCTAATTCCATTATTGAAAAGCCAATTAGCGAGAATGGATATGGGATACCATTTAGATCATGCATAAACAATTATAAAAATCTGGTATTTATTGGTAAAAACATATCTGCAGATAAATACGCTTTCAGTAGTGCAAGAATTCAAGCAACACTAATGATACTTGGTGAAAATGTTGGAAGAGTATTAGAATACTGCCTAAACAAAAAGACTAATCCAGCAGATTTAGACTATAGAGACATAAAAAAAGCTGCACATCTAAAAATCAAATAATAAAAAAAAAGGATAGTTCCCAAATTTATTGAATATTTTTACAGTATTACCCAAATAAAAGCCATAAAATAAAAACTAATTTTACAAAATTTTAACAAACACAAATAAAAAATGAGAAAAGCATTAAGGAAAAATAAAAAAAGCAGTTGAAATAAAAGAAAGGGGGATAATCCCATGCTACTTTTAGAAAAAGGGAAGGAGAACAATATGAAAGGTAGGAATCTCAAAAAAGAAAAACCACAAAAAGTCTCATCAATATTCGATGAAATAGTCGGACAAACATCAGATGAATCTGAAAATATCAAAGATCTTAAAGACAACGAATTAGTCATACTTGCAAAAAAAGGTAACAAAAAAGCTATAGCCATACTGATAAACAAATACAAAAATTTTGTCAGAGCAAGGTCCAAATTCTATTTCATAATAGGAGCAGACAAAGAAGACATAGTTCAAGAAGGATTGATAGGTCTTTATAAAGCCATAAGAGATTATAACCCCGATAAAAAAACTTCGTTCCGAGCATTCGCAGAACTGTGCATAATGAGACAAATAATAACAGCCATTAAAACTGCAACAAGACAAAAACATACCCCACTTAATTCCTATATCTCCCTCAATAAACCAATATTCGAAGAAAACGGTGAAAGGGTGCTAAGTGATGTAATCGTAAGCACAAGAAATGTCAACCCCGAAGAAATATATATAACATTAGAACTTACAAAAGATATCAAAGAAAAAATGAAGAAATATCTAAGCTCATTAGAAGCCAAAGTACTATCAGAATACCTCAGAGGATTATCATACCACGAAGTGGCCAAAAGTATAGGAAAACACATAAAATCAGTGGATAACGCACTACAACGAATAAAAAGAAAAATACAGCAAACCATCAAAGAATCCTACGGTGACTGAATATTAATAAACCTGAAATTATAAGTGCAATACAAATACCCCAAGAACTCATTCCGATATATGATAAATATTTTTTAGAGATCCTGAAATTTGAAAATAGGCAGCCAACCAAAGAGTTGTATAATGCCATTATTGTTGATTCGTTCACTCAATATTCAATCTTAGAAAAAATCGTTCAAAACATAAAAAAAAATGAAATCGAATTAATAGATATAGGAACAGGATTAGGATTACCATCTATACCGATAATAATAGCAACAAAAATAATCAATAATATACCGCAAACAATAAAATTCCATCTGTTGGAACCAAAACAAAAAAAAGTCAAATTTCTGGAAGAAACAAGGAAAAACCTAAATTTAGATTTTATCATCCACAACGCTGATGAAAAATTTTTCTATTCAAAAAATAAAAAAAAATTTGATATAGTTTTCTGTAGAGCAGTATTCACTCCACCAAAAATATTCGATATATTTAAAAAATACTGTAGCCATTTTGCCTTCTGGCAATATTCAGAAAACTATCAAGAAATACTAAATAAGTATAACAACAAAATAAAACAAAACGGTTTGGAAATTTTTGCAATATTTGAATACAATATTAGCGCCAAAAAATCTTATACCATAATCCTGAAAAAAACTTAAAGAGTATTATTCAATTTGTTGGTATTTTTGATGCTCTCGTTTTTTCCGTTTTTCTTCCTTAAGAATGTAAAGCATTTCAATTTGTCCTGGCTCAATCCTTTTCATATTCTCTATAATTATGCCATAGTTACTAAGTAACTGGAGAATTTTATCATAATCCTCACACCATTTCTGGGATATATAAACATCCTGCTGTTTCTCATACTCTGTAAGATTAGGAGAGTCAACAAATCTAACCAATCTAAAATATATTTGATTATCATCTGTCAATTTTATTTGAACCTTATGATCTTGGGAATATGGCAAATCCAAATATATTACCTGTCCCTTCAGGAGATTTTCAACCACAGAAGAATCAACCAAAGAATATCCAATTTCTTCCAAAGCTTCTTTCAAATTCCTCTTTAAAGAACTTCTTATATGCTTATGTTCCATATATTTTTGAACAGCGTTGATTAAATTTGAAATTTCAAACTGCAATTTCTCAAATTCCTCTTTATCAATATACTTTTTTGATAAAAGATCATTGATATCTTGTAAAGATTTGAGTATTAATGGATAATAATTAGTTATTTTAAACTCTTGATCATCTTTGAAAAAATCAAGGAAATTACTAACGAATGAATAGTATCTCTTTAATTGCTCAGAAAATATCTCTGTTCTGATGATTTTCAACTTTATATCAGAAAAGTCCAAATTGGCCTGATCCAACAATACTCTGAGGTAACTATCATCCAATTTGTTCAAATCCAAATATCTAAAACTTATTTTATTGTAATATTCAAAATCAATTTGTTTTATTCTATCCAGAATATTATATATTTTTTGGATCAACAAATCTTTTTCAGAAACATTAGAACTAATACTAATACTCAAATATTTTTGTTCTAAGGTTTTCAGTATATCCTCCAATTCACTGAGTTTTATGTCATTGAGATTTTGCCCGATTTGCTGAATTTTATCCAGTTCACTTTGATCATTCATATCTTTCAAAATTTTAGTTATTTGATAATACAATTCTTGTTTATTAGATAGTAAAACTCTGTTATTTACAACAAGTTCGTTATAATCTTTTACAAGCTCACCAATTTTCTGCTGCACACCATAATAATCAATATTATTTGATTTCAAAATTTTGGATACATCCACAGCTCTTTCTATAATCTGCTCTTTCTGATTTGAAAACTCTCTATTAACCAATGTTTGATTAACCATTTTGGAGAAGTTTTCCAAATTTTCCAAAAGTAGCCTTTTCTGTGTTTCTTGATCATTTATGTTTGAATTTATTTGATTAAATAATAGTTTTGTTCTATCTTGATTATCATTTGTGATTAGAATTGATCCTGTTCCGATGGCTGTGGCGAGTAATGCTGATGACATAGCCAAAGTACTACCAATTAAAAATATGGCTCCTAAACTAAGAATACTCAAATTAATACCTCCAAAACTGTGTTTCCTATCTTTATAAAGGCTGGGAAGTCATTAACTTCCTTCTTTCCACTAACCTTTGTTACTCTTCCTGGCTCAATTAAAAATGTTCCATTTGTAGAATTCAAATCTTCAACAACAAGTGATTTACCAACAACAGACAATTTCAAATGTTTTCTTGAAACAGCTAAGTCAAGAGGAATAGATAAATCAACATTTCCTTCCCTACCAACAATTATATCGTATTCAAAACTGTAATTATTCCCTTCGTAAGGTCCAGTCAAAACATTAATCCTCATTTTCTATTTCTACCTTAACTTCACCATTATAATAAACCAATATTTTTTTATTCCTTATATGTAAATATTGGAGAATAGTTTCAGCTACTTTGCTAAGTATTTCAGATTGCACAACTCTTTTAATATTTCTTGCACCAAATGAAAGACTATAGCCTTTTTCCAAAATATAATCCTTTATGCTTTGGTCAAAAATTATCTTATCTCCACTTTCTTCTATTTTCATTGAAATTTTACTTAACTCTAAATCTATTATTTTTTCGACATTTTGTTTATCCAATGGCCTAAAGACAATAATCTCATCAATTCTATTAACTATTTCAGGGCGTAGAAATTTAGTGACCTCTGGCAAAACAGCCTTTTTAAGCTCATCAGAAGTTATATCAGGGTTACTGTTCAATAATTCAAATATCAGATTAGAACCTATATTAGATGTCATTATTATAACTGTATCGTAGAATGTTAATGTTCTCCCTTTTGAATCTTTCAATTGTCCCTCATCAAAAACCTGAAGGAATATATCAAAAACTTCGGGATGAGCTTTTTCTATCTCATCCAGCAAAATTATGGCATAAGGGGACCTTTTAATAGCAAGAGTAAGAACACCGTCTTTGTCATACCCAATATAGCCTGGAGGAGCACCTAGCAACTTCGATACTTCATGCTTCTCTTTAAATTCAGACATATCCAATCTTATCAGGTTATCCTCACTTTCAAAGAGTGTCTCAGCCAAAACCTTAGCCAAATATGTCTTACCCACACCCGTAGGCCCCAAAAATAAGAACACCCCATATGGGCGCTTAGAAGGGCTCAAACCAGCTTTGGAAATCTTTATTATTTTTGAAATCTTATCAACAGCTTCATCCTGACCAACAATTTTGGACTTCAGTATCCCTTCAAGAGAGCTTATTTTCTCCAATTCCTTGTCCTGCATTTTTGACACTGGAATATTCGTTTGCCTACTTATCACCTCTTTAATATCATCAAGTTCAACTATTTTCTTATTCTTCTCAGTTTTAACATAAGTTGCAGCCTCATCTATTATGTCTATAACTTTATCAGGTAGATTTCTGTGAGGTATATAACGTTGAGATAATTTAACTATTTTATCCAAAATTGATTTGTCATACTCAACTTTGTGGTATTCTTCAAATGAAGGTATTATGTTCTCAAGAATAAAAACTGTTTCTTCGATAGTTGGTTCCTCAACCATTATAGGTTGAAATCTTCTTTCCAAAGCGGGATCCTTTTCAATATATTTGTAGTATTCCTCAGTAGTCGTAGCACCTATAATTTTTATTTGTCCTCTGGCCAAAGCGGGCTTAAAAATATTGGAAATAGTATTATCAAGCATTATAGTATGTATTTCATCGATAAAAAGAACTATATCTTCTCTATTTTCCAGATCTTTTATTAGTTCCTGCAATTTTTTTTCCAATTCTCCGCGTAAAGAAGTCCCTGCAAGAATAGACGAAGTGGTAATTTCATATATAGAAACATTTTGCAATTCGTTTATTTGTTTTTTAGCTATCTTTTGAGCCAGGCCTTCAACGATTGCAGTTTTTCCTACCCCAGCTTCACCTATCAAAACAGGACTATTCTTGGTTTTCCTAAGTAACACTTGGATAAGCCGCTGAATTTCCTCATCTCTACCAACTACCTTATTCAATTTCCCTTCTAAAGAAAGTTTTACCAGATTCCTACCATACTTTTCAAGGAACTCTATATTTTTTGAACCCTTTGACTCCTCAGATGACTTTTTTTCTCTATCATCAAAATCTCTAAACACATAATCTTTAACATTCTTAGTATTAAAAAATATAGAAAGAAGCCTGAAAACAGATGTATTATTAACTAAAAAATCAATAAAATCGTCAACAGTAGAGTTTTTATTCTCTGATAATTTTTGAAACTTCTTAACAAGTGGACTTATAGAAGTTTCATTCGTGGTCTTTACATGGAGCGAAGAAAAAAGTTTAAGAAAATCTCTCACTTCACGATTTATCTTCTTTAAACCTTTATTATCCAGTTCAAGTATAATATCAACTGTTGTCAAAGAAACAGCTTTTTTTTGCTTATATTCATCATACAATTGTTGTATAAATTCTCGTATCATACCCTATTTTCTATAACTTTTGCCCTTTTAACAGTAATTCCTTTATATTTATATCCCTCTTCTCTGACTTCAGTTATTACTCCAGTAGGCAAATTATGATTTCTACTATATCCCTCTACTCTATGATCCATTATATTAACTTTTGTTTGTTCAGGAATTATATAAATTTCTTCAATTTCACACTCCTCCATTATATCTTTTCTTATTTTATTTATATTTTCATTATATCCATATTTTTTAAGATATTTATCAAGATTAGATATAAGGTCTATAATAAGATTTTTAATAATGTTGTCCCAAGTTATAAAATTTATAGATTTAGTTTCTCTAACTTTAGATTTAAAACTATGCAGTTCAGAGATAGTCTTAGCAGACTTGACGTTTATATCCATTTCTTTATATATTTCAAGCACCTTTATTTTATTTACCAAATTATCTATCTTAAACATTATCATCTCTAAATTTTCCCTATCCAACTTTTTTTCATTTAGAGAGTCCTCAAATCTATCATTATATGTAGAATCAACATTTTGTTCATTTTTAGCCAACTTTTCTTCATATTTACTAAACATAATATCAGTTTTATTTGATATATCATCTATTCTACTAAAAGCTTGATTAATCTTGCTTTCTAGTAATTCATATCTCTGTTTTAGAAACTCAATCTCTTTTTGAATATTAGATATAACAATATTAGTATTAGAATTATCTCCGGAAACACTGCTTTTTTCATATAATTTCTTACTATCAATAGAAGATTTATTCTTAAGGATAAAAACTGCCAAAAATAACAAAGAACCTAAAATAATAAACACAAATATTAATAAAATATTGCCCCTAAGATTTCTGGCAAATATATCACTAAGATTAAAATTATTATTCGTATCATTAGCGGTGGTAGTAGTGGGATCAATTCCCAAGTTACTGGTACTTGTGGTTCGTTGATCAGTATTATTTAGAGTTGTATTATTAAAAGTAGTATTGTCTGAGATGGTATTAACCACAGTAGTATTAATCTTATCAGTTACTGATCCTTTGCTAGGATTAACATTCTTAAAAGTTATGTCATAAGATAAATACCTTGGTTCATTAAAAGTAGTACCGAAAACCAATCTGTACCTCTCTATTATATCCTTTCTCATATCTTCTGGTAATTGCTCAAAGGAAGGAATTTTTACAGTTATACTATCATCTACACCTTTACAGAACACAGCAAGATATTTATAAGTCAATGGTCCCCAAGAATAATAATCTATATTAGTTGGTTCAACTTCATTGAAATCAAAATTAGTAATTCTCTTTAAAACATAAAGTTTTGTAAATACGTCCTCATCCCTACTTATGAACGTAGCAGAATCCAATAAATATTCAACAAACTTTATTTTTTTCTCTTGGTCTTCAGGTTTTATAACAAAACCACTATTTATATCAACAAACAGTTTATTATCTTCTTGGGCATATATAATCATAAATTGGTCTTGAAAATAAAAATAAACAGTCTTTTGCTGACCATATACAAAAACAAACAAAAATAAAAAGAGTTGTAGAAGTATAAAAAATTTATTCAACTTGATCATAACAATTCATTAAATATCTCTGCTGTTGTTGGATGAGGATAAACTATCGTCTCTGAGTTATATACCATTGGTATATTAATAAGCTCTGATACGTTCTCTGCAATTACGTGAACACCAAGTATTTCCCCACGATTGTTATATAAAACTTTTATAAACCCTTCTCTAGAATTATCAACTATTGCTCTAGCATTAGAAGCCATATTGACTTTTTTAGATGTATAATCCAATCCAATATCTTTGAGCTCTCTTTCAGTAAACCCATACCACCCAACCTCAGGAATAGAAAACATAATAGATGGGATCTGAATCTCGTTAGTTTTGGTATACCTGTGTTTGCTAATACCACCTTGCAGAGTATCAACCAAATTGTTAGCAACAATCTTAGCTTGGTATTCAGCTTTATGAGCCAATAATTTTCCTCCGATAACATCACCTATAGCCCAAACATTATTTAAACCTTTGATCCGTAGAAACTCATCCACTTCTATTTTATCCACTCCATCCATGGGAATATTAGGCTTTCTTCCAAGAGAAAATACAACAAAACTAAATTCATCCTTTATAGTATTTCCATTAGAAACATACTCAACAACCAGATTATCAGCTAAAGGCTCTATTTTATTTATGACAGAATTTGTCAAAATATTCACATTAGAATTATTCTTAAGTAAACTTTTGTGAACTTCAGAAATAATATCATCGTCAGCAGTGGGAATTATACTTCTCTCCTTTTCGATTATAACAAAATGACTATTATCAAACAAATTTGAAAATATTGAAACAGTTTCCAACCCAATATATCCAGCACCAACAATCAAGACTTTTATCCCTTTTTTAAGATCATTAACAAAAGTATCAAACATATCTCCCCAAAGTTCCCTATTAGTAAGAATCCTCTCATGATTATATCCTAATCTAACAGGAATAGAACCTGTGGCAACCACAACAGCATCAAAACCATGTAGTTTACCATCAATTGACAACTTATCTTTATACAGTATTCCTTTACTATTTACAACATCAACTTCAGCTTTCTTAAGGTTATACTCTATTCCTTTTCTTATAGTTCCAACAGTTTTCCTGAGAGTACTAACGATGATTTCTATGTCAAAGGATAAACTTTTTTTGAACATTTTCCTGAATTTATAGGACATTTTTGAAAAATTATAAATAGTTTTTGATGGTATACAACCAACGTTAGTACACTCACCACCTAAAAACCTATCTTCCAAAAGATGGATTTTTCCATTGAAACCGATCACTCTAAGTTCCTGAGCCAACTTTATTCCTCCAGGACCGCCACCTATAATAAAAACCTCTTTCATTTTAAAATCTCTCCTTTAATCATTTTATTAGTACAACAGCAACAACAGAAAGAAAGATAGTGATAAAATAAAGTATAAAAGCCGCCTGTTTCTGATTTAATCCCAATTGTAGCAACTTATGATGAATATGCTCCTTGTCAGGTTGAAATATATGTTGCCTTTTCACAATTCTCCTCAATATAGCCCACAACGTATCAAATATTGGAATAGCAAAAATAATAACAGGAACAAGTAAAGATATTATCGTTGCTTTCTTAAAATAACCAAGTAAAGAAACTATACTCATAAACATTCCTATAAACAAACTACCAGTATCACCTAAAAATATCTTAGCAGGATTGAAATTATATCTCAAAAAACCCAATAAACTTCCACTCAAAGCAAAAACAAAAACGGCTAAAACAGTTTGCCCCTGAATAACAGCCAATAAACCTAACGTAAAAGAAGTTATTGCGGCAATACCAGCAAGAGCACCATCCATACCATCTATCAAATTTATAGCATTAGTCAAACCAACTATCCATAAAATAGTAAGTACATACCCCAAAAAATCGCCAATCACAACGGGATAATTACCCAAATTAGATAAAAAGGTTATCTTACTACCTGTAAAATATAGAACATTGGCACACAAAATCTGGAACAACAACTTCTTCTTCGCATCTATCTGAAACAAATCATCCATTATTCCTACCAAAGTTATAACAAAAAGAGAAAAGACTATCCCAACAATCTGTAAAAAATCATATTTAAAGTATTTTACCTTAAAAAATTCAGGCTCAAAAAATAAAATTAACATAACAAAAAACAAAACACTAAAAATAACAGAAACTATAACTGAAATCCCACCTAATCTCGGAATAGGCTCCTTATGAATCCGCCGCTCATCAGGATTGTCAACAATATTATATTGTTTACAAACTCTTATAACTACTGGAGTAACAAACAAAACTACCAAAAAAGATAAAGTGAAAATAATTATATAGGCTAACATGCTTTAACTTTTTTCTCTATTTCCTGGATTTTTTCAACCCTCTTTTGGTGTCTACCTCCCTCAAAAGAAGTCTCAAGAAAAGTTTTAACTATATCTTTAGCAGTTTCCTGGCCTATTATTCTCCCTCCCAAACATAAAACATTAGAATCATTATGAAGCCTTGCAAATTTAGCAGCAGTAGAATTAGAACACAAAGCAGCCCTTATGTTTTCAAATTTATTTGCTACAATTGACATACCTATACCAGTTCCACATATCAAAATTCCAACAGAGTTAGGATACTTTTGAACTTCTCTACAAACTTCCATAGCATAATCAGGATAATCACAACTGCTTTCTGAATATGTTCCCTTATCGACAACTTCAACATCAAAGTTGTTTATAATATATTCAATAATTATTTTCTTCAAATTGAAACCGGCGTGGTCACTCCCTACAAATACTTTGCTGAACATCTTGTTTTTCTCCTTCCCTCATATTTATTATTCTTAATTTTAAATTTTCCACCAAATACTTTGTTCTTATTGAAAAAGTTTCAGGAGTTAGAGCAGAATTATGTGGGCTACCCCAAAAATTCGGTAACTCAAAAAAAGGATAATCCAGTTTAAACTCCTGGTTAAAAGCAGGTTCAGACCACCAAACATCCAAAGCACACTTGAAATCAGGATTATCCTTTAAAAAATAATATAGATCTCTTTGATTTATTATTGGTCCCCTACCAACATTAACCAAAATTGCGTTCTTCTTCATTATAGAAAGATTATCATGATTTATCAAATTTTCTGTTTTATCATTCAAAGGTAAAGCGATAACAACAACGTCAGAATTGACAAGCACATAGTTCAATTTTTCCAATGTATAAATCTCATCAACATATTGACTATCAGTTTTACCTGTAGTGTTAATAGCTAAGACTTTCATATTAAAAGCTTTTGCTACCCGAGCAACCTCTCTACCTATACCTCCCAATCCAATAATACCAATGTTCTTACCATTTAAAAGTATGTTTCCAGTATTTTGATCATATACTCCCTGTTTAAGTTTTTGATAATTAACCAACAAATTTTTAGACCAAAACAAAATAAAAGCAAATACATGCTCAACAATTATGGAAGAATAAGCACCACTATTACCAAGCACTAATGAATTTGGGAACCAATCCTTTTTAATATGATCTGTTCCAGAAAGAATACATTGAACAATCCTCAATCTTTTTGAATTAGACAATAAAGATAGTTCATCTTCACTGAGTTCTTTGTTAGGAAATAATGTTATTAAAACTTCAGTATTTTCTAGTATATCTTTTCTATCATGGTAGCTATCGTGCAGAAAAACTACTTTTTCTATCTCTTCTAACTCAGTTAATATTTTTTTCTCTTCTGGTTTAGGTTTATAGGTAATCGTTATCATTACTTTTTTCGGGGTGGTGGGATTTGAACCCACGGCCTCCACGTCCCGAACATGGCGCTCTCGCCAGACTAAGCTACACCCCGCTATTTAACAAAGTTTAACAAATTTTTGGTTAACACATCAGCTTTCTCAGAACCAACTTTACTATAAACAACTTTCCCCTCTTTTATAATGAAAAGAGTAGGAATAAACTTTACACCCAAATTGTAACTCAATTGAGGCTTAGTCTCAAATAATACAGGATACTTTATTCCTCTTGATTTTATGAAATCCTTGATAGATTTTTCATCACCACTTGAAGAACTCAAAATACTGTAAAACACAACATTATCTTTCAATTTTTGATCACTCTGAATATTGGAATAAAATTTATTTAATTCAGGGATAGCCTTTACACAAGCAGGACACCATGTTTCAAAAAATTCCAAAACCATGACTTTATTAAGGTAATCCTTCAAATTAATTTCTTTTCCACTAACAATATCTTTCATCGATGGAGAATACTTTATAAAATTACTAACGTCCTGATTCTGAGATGCAATTGAAAAATTAACACATAAAGCAAATAAGCTTATAATAAAACCAAGAACCACATAAAACCTTTTCATCTCAAATATCACCTCCTAATTTTTTATTTAATTAAAAAAACAATTAATCCTTTACATTAAATATCAAATAAAGGTAAATAATAAAAATAAGAATAAAATATAAATAGGAATGAAATCCGAAAAATCTGGGAACTCAAAAATGCTTAAAACATATAACATAGAAACCAACCACTCCTTGAATCCCTTTATAAATTACTATCTTTTTGAAAAAGGAACATTAATGTGGTATATAAAAGAAAAATTTCCACTATACTTTTACCCCCTAATTCCGTTGAAATTCTTAACTCTGAGATCACTTATTCCAATTGAAATAGAAATCATAGAAAATAGTTTCTCAAGTAATTCTTTAAAACCAATTAAATATAAAATAACAAGAAACATGCTTGGAATATATAAAATAAAAAGCAACACCCCTCCACAAAAAGAAATAACAATACCCTACTTTTTGTATATGTACATACCCAAAATAAAAATTCAAAACAACACATACAGCATAAAAAGAGAATATTTCTCAATATTTCCATACCAAGCAAAATACATATTTTACAAAAACCAAGAACCAATAGCCGAAATACTGGTAATTCCCAAAGAAGGAAGAACTAAAGTATCAACAAATATAAATGTTATATCTACTGATGAAGAAGATACAGAATTATCATTAATAATTTCATTGATAATTACTCTGGGGTATAACTATAGATAATAAAAATCATTTAATATTTTTTGTGGGTTATACAATCAAGTAGTTTGTGCCCGGGGGGACTTGAACCCCCAGCCTCAGGATCCGCAATCCTACGCTCTATCCACTTGAGCTACGGGCACACATGACTTCTTTAAGAGCATCCAAAAATAAATTATTATCATCACGATAAGGACTTATCGTAACTCTTATATAGGATCCCATATTCATATCAGAAGCTGGACGAACTATTATACCTTTCAACAATAAATCATTATAAACCTTTATGTGATCTTCAACTTTTATAGCAATAAAGTTAGCAAACGTAGGTATAAACTCAATACCCATTTCATTTAGCCTTTGATAAATATAATATTTCTCTTTAACCACTCTTTTTATACTTTTGAGTAAACTTTTATAGTTCTGCAGAGAATAAATTACCGCTCTCTGAGCCAAATAGTTCACATTAAAAGGTAATCTAACATTATTTATTGCTTTAATAATATAAGGGTTAGAGAAAGCTACGCCTATTCTCAAACCAGCCAATGAAAAAACCTTAGAAAAAGTCCTCAAAACTATCAAATTTTCATACTCCTTAACCAATTTAACCCCATCATGATAATCATAATGATCCACAAATTCAAAATATGCCTCATCCAAGATAACAACTATTCTATTTTTTAAAGTGTAATCCAAAAATTCTAACAAATCGCTATTTGTGATAATGCTACCTGTAGGATTATTTGGACTACAAATCACAGCTAACTTAACTTTAATCCCTTTTTGATGTAAAAGTTCGATTTTCTCTATCATATCAGAAGCTTTTATATCATAATTAGGAGAGGATAAGTCATAAGTAAGATGCTTAGCTCCAAATAAATTAGAATCAATATAATAAATAGCAAATGTCGGATGAGGAGTAAATATAACATCACCCTCCTTTATTAACACTTGATAAATATATCTAATCAATTCAACGGCTCCATTACCGACAGATATATGCTGAGAATCAATGCCATAAAACTTACTCAGACTATCTATCAAATAATACATACTATCATCAGGATAATAGTGGACATTTTCAAGATCCTTCTTCAATTTTTTAAGGATTTTTCTGTTAACACCCGCCAAATTTTCATTAGAAGCTAACTTCAAAATCTTTACATCTTTATCACCAAAAATTTCTCTCTTTATTTCCTCAATAGGTTTCCCAGCTTTGTATCTTTGCAAATTATAAGCACGTTTATCAATGTATTCCTTTATCCACATAACTTTATTCTCCTTTAAGCTTTATCAAACCATTATCATAGATATACCATATTTCACGAGGTAAAAACAACTCGGTTGTTCCTATCTTTTTCTTTATAATATCAACACTACTATACCTTGTTATAATATTGTTATAAATATCTATTTCATTGTGAACCATTTTCAAAATCTCCTGATTATAAGAATACTGCTTTTCTATCTTGTTCTTCTCAGATAGAAGAAAAATATATGCTAATACCAAGGTAAACAAAAGGAAATAGTAAAATACATTGAAAAGCCTGGAAAAAATGAATCTAAATTCTTTCTTTATTTTTTCCTCCTCTTCTTTCAACTTTTCTTCACTTAATTCCGTTAATATCATACAACACTACCTCTTGCAACACGTTAGTATTATATCCACCTTCTAAAACAAATATAACTCTCTTATATCCAACAGTTTCTAAAATAATATCTTTTATACGATTTATTCCATTAATTGAACAATTCATGTAAGTGATAGGATCATGAGAATGGATATCATATCCGCTGGAAACAATAACAAAATCGGGAGCAAAATTGTTGTAAACAGAAACAAATTCATTTTGATAAATTTTCAACAATTCGTTATCTCCAGCGTAGATAGAAACAGGAAAATTATAAGTATAACCCACACCCTTACCGATACCTTTCTCAGAGATTAATCCAGTAAAAGGATAAAAAGGATAAGCATGTGTAGAAAAATAAAGAACAGAGTCATCATCATAAAATATTTCTTGAGTCCCATTACCATGATGAGCATCAAAATCAACAATCATCACTTTCTTCAAGTTATGATATAATTGTATATAGCGTGCTAAAACAGCAACATTATTGATAACACAAAATCCCATAGCTTTAGAAGACTCGGCGTGATGTCCAGGGGGTCTAATATAAGCAAACCCAAAACCACCATCATTAATAACACAATCACATAAACTAAACAAAAGATTCAAATTAGTTAAAATAACCTTTAAAGTGTAAGGAGTAACATAAGTGTCCGGATCTAAAAAATCAAACTTTTTTACTTTACTAACCTTGCTCTCAAGAAACTCAACATATTCCTGATTATGAACCGTAAAAATAATTGACCAAACCTCAGATGAGTAATCTAAACTTTTGGCAACAAAAAACTTATATCTCTCTTTTTTAAGCTTGCCATCTACAAAAAGCGAAGATAATTTAGAAACTATACTCTTAGTTCTATTAGAGTTCTCAACATGAGAGTCTAAATTATGCAAATAATCCAGCTCATTGTAAGCTATACTTATCATCTTCACTAATGTTATCTATAGCAGAGAGGATATAACTCTTAACAAAAGAATCATGCTCATTGGAAAGTAAATCAAGCAAAACCCTCTTTTTATCCTTAAAATCTGAAAACAAAACAATATTAATAAATCCAATTTTATTTTTCATATCAAATTTGTCATATTCATTTCTTAAATGATATATCTCATCGTTAATAGGTAGTAAGTGTAGAGTCTTTATAATCTCATCTTTAATAGAAGCCTGAACACTACCATTAAGAAAAATGGATAATAAAGTGTTATTAAATTCTTTCTTCCTAAGTAGCTGAACAGCAACCAACAAAGCAAGCTTGGAAAATTCATCAACATTATCATCTTTAAGTTTCTGATTGATCCATTCAACATTTTCTTGATTATCAAAAGTACCTAACAAATTTCCAACGTAAAACTTCAAAACAGGATTATCCAACCTAAAGAGCAGAGAATGAGCAAAGTTCATCACTTTATCATCATCAGACCTACTTCTACCCTCAAGCGAAGAAATAGCCTGAGCTTTAACGGTATTAGAATAATCATCAGAATAAATTATTTCAAATATTTTATCAACAAACTCTGGAAACAGACAGTTTTGGAAAGCCACACAAGCATAGTAAACCGTATCTTTATCTGAAAGTAGCTCTCTGAACTTTTGCTTTATATAATCCTTATCTTTAACATATTTAGCAATAGCGCCGAGAATATAAGCCATTTCATATCTAACATAGTTCGGTAGATTTTTCTTATAGACCATTGAAAGGGGCCACCAACCCTCATCAAAAAGGCGATTGAAAACATCACTTACTCTGTTATCATCTATCATCTTTTTTATATTATCATTGTTAGCTTTTATAGCAACTATTTCCAATTGATCAAAAAGAGTTTTGTTAACACCTTTAGTAAGCCTTTGATGAGCCATAGAAAAAGGATTAACAGTTATCTTATTATTACCAACATACCTTATAGAAAAGCTATCAGGAACCCAATTACCACCCCAATGATACAGAATTGTCTGCCCGATAAAACTACCAACCAAGCTGATAGCAATCCTAGATTTATTCCTTTGTCCCTCAAAATACAAAGAAATTAGAACATCAGATATATATACACTTGTTACAGTATTATCTAAATCAACATTAAATTTTCTTTTAGCGACATATATAAAATCATTATTCAATTTTTCAAAATCTTCTTTCATTAATTTCTCCATATACCCCCCCCTATCTCCAACCAGCCAACATCATTAAATAATAGGCAATGAGCTTAAAAAAAGGGAACAGTAGAAACATCGTCAGGAAAAATAAAAACAATATTATTAACTGATTCCTATACTGGAAATCTTCCCATTTATAAAAAAGGCTTCTGTTAATTCTTCTTAAAATAACACCAAGTATTATTCCACCATCAAAACCTTTCAAAGGTAATAAGTTAATAGCGAATAAGAAAGCGGACATATATGCCAAAAAAGTAAGCACGTAAGATAAATTTGTAAAATAAAAAGAAATAATTTTAGCTAAAAAAATAACAACAAAAAAACTACCCAAACCTGAAAAACCAACCAAAAACTCTCCAAAATCCCTGTTCTTAAAGTATGAAGGATCATAATCCACGACCTTAGTCCAACCAAATATAAAACTACCAGCACTAAAAACAGGTGTCAAAAACAAAAATAAAGTCCCAATAGGATCAACATGATTGATAGGGTTCCCCGACAACAAACCCCTGTACTTTGGAGTCGGGTCACCCAGCATATATACCACATAAGCTTTGAAAATGTTCCTCAAAACCAATATAATAAACATCAAAAGAGCAATTAATAAATAAAGTAAAAAGTTCATTATGTTAAGCTTTCCTCTCCTTTGTATATTTTCATTGCTCTATCAACTGAGTAATTTCTAACAGTCACTGCGTATATAGCGTTAGAAAACCTCACGGCTTCATCAAGAGACTTCTGATGGATGTTCCTTCCAGTTGCATTCCCACTGACACCGGCAATATGTATTTGATCATACAATTTCTGTAAAAATTCTTGTGGATCAATACTTTTACCACCAGCACATATAACTCTCGTCCTACCAGCAGCAAGAACTGCCTCTTTTAGAAGAGCTGGATCCTCTTTACCATCCTGATTCTTAGGTGGATTGACCTTAACAAAATCAGCACCTATGCAAGCCGCCAAGCCAGCAGCACCAGCTATTAAATGAGGATCCCTTTCATCTTTGACAGCCTTACCTCTAGGATAGGACCATATAACCACAAGTAAGCCCTCCTTATGGGCCCTATAGGTTATCCTTGCAGCCTCTTTCAACATATCCGATTCATACTCACTACCAGGATATATAGTATAACCCACACCAACAATATTTAATCCTGTTTGCTTTTTGAAATCTATAATTTCCTCAATATCAACCCAAGATAAACTCACTGGATCCTTCTGAGAAGTCTTAACTAAATGAGTCTTTGAATTGATCTTTACAATATAAGGAACATTAGGATAATCCATAGCATATCTTGCTATTAAACCCAATTGGGTAGCAAAAGCACCTATCTTAGAAGTAGAGGATATCCTAAACAAGTGTTCGGGATCATTATCATCAGGATGAACATCAGGACCATAAAAATCATCATTCAAATGCTCAACCTTTTGATCACCAGCAAACAAGAATAGTCTACCTGTCCCTTCAGTAGAAATATGATAATTTTTCATATACTCTTCTCTCTTAGAAGGAGGAACATCAACAGGAATCTTTATATCCACTTTCAACATACTTTTTCCATTGCAAGATAAATCTTGCCCTTGGCTATTTATATACCGCCAAACCAAGGAAGCGGATCTCACATTATCATTATTTACTTAATAAATACATTTTCCTCCAATAGTAAAATCTACTCAACCTTAATAACAAAAATAAATGATTTATCAACTTTTTCATGATATTCAGCATTACGATATAAAGGATAATAAAAAAAGTTATATAAATTACGCCCTTATAATAAAGTATAGACCTTATATCAGTAAACATGAGGCTAGTACCAACATAGTACTCTTGAAAACCTTTATGATTAACAAAATTAATATTATCAATTACTATCTTTCCTTTGTAGCCAAAAGAATCATCAATAGTTCCATTATTTTTCAATCTAATTAAGGATGGGCCAGCAGCAACATAAAACACATCTCC
>JANXBF010000018.1 GCA_025057615.1 Candidatus Calescibacterium sp.
AATTGATATTCTCTTGTGTCCTATATCTTTAATTTTTCCTAATATGGAATAGTTTGGGTTACTACCGTATATTAGACTAAGTTCAAATCTCTTTATAAGCTCTTTTTCCATTTCAATCTCTTCCTTAGGAATAACTCTGTAGAGAGTCCATACCATATGATTTATATCATTTTTAATAGAGGAATATTCTCCAATAGGCTTATCAAAGAGCTGAACAATTATCCCGGAGCACCAGGCCAAATACTCCCAAAAGCTGTTATAAAGTTTCATAACTGAATTCTTATCAAAGACAAACAATCCAAGATAGTCACTTGAAAGTATCTCTATTAAATTAGAAATAGTTATTAGGTCTTTATTGGCCAGTCTGAAATAAGATTTTATAATCTCTTGCCAATTGGAAAATCCAAAAGTATCAGAATATGACAAAAAGCTTTTAGTATATAACAAACATCTCATGGACAACATGTAAGCAAAATCAAAGTAATGAAATCTTATAAGATTTTGGAATTTTTTGAGCTCAAAAAAACCTTGGAGAAAATGGGGAGGTATATTTGATTGAATAGAAACGAAAGATTTATAGGTAAGTTTATTTTGTTGTATAAACCCCCATTTTTCAAGAACCTTCAAATAATTAGAAACTATCTTTTTTAGATTTTCCTTATCAATGTAATTAGTAATAATAGAATTAAAAACCAGTCTCTCATCATTAAAAAGATTTAAAGATGAAAGAATGAGTACTGACAATATATTGTAGAAAGAGCTATTTGAAAAATGTTTATCATACCTGTGATTTGCATTTTCAATATTTATCAAATAGTTTTTCAAATTGTAAGGTACACTCCAAAATATTCTGAAGCTGTTTCCTTCAGTTCTCAGTCCAAACCTACCAACTCTTCCTTCCTCTTGTAAGATATCCAGAACAGAGGGTAAAATCTGAAAACCATCATTTTCGTAATAAGATTTAATGTTTATGAAAGCTGTATCTGCAGGTAGGTTAACACCCAGAGCCAAAGTTTGAGTGGCCACCAGAATTCTCAAGTCAGAAGATTCATCTCTAAATTCTTGTTCAATTTTCTGCCTCTCATCAAAAGGAATATCAGCATTATGAAAAGCAATACCTATAGTATATTTTATTTCTCTATTGATCTCAAAGTTTATGGTTTGATTCTTTATTTTTAATCCGATCATCGAAGCAAATTTAAGGAAACTCCATCCCAAGCTTTTGGACCAAACAAATATTATAACTTTCTCTCCATTTTGTGCTCTTTGCAAAGCACAATTCAAAACATAAAGTATAGCTCTTTCATTAGTTTTATTAGTTTTTATTTCAAAATTGAAATCTCTTAGGTATCTACTATCGAGAAACACAGAAAAACGGTTTATTTTTACAGGCCTGTAATTACTGATAATAACCAAATCAGGATCAAGGTATTTTTGTAGATCATCCAAAATTGGCAGAGTTGCAGATAGGAGAATGAGAGGAATACCATAGTTTTTAGAAAGTGCCAGTATTTCAATCAGAAATTTACCTAAATTAGAAACCAAGCTATGAACCTCATCTATAACTATGAAGTTTTTATCTATCCATTCATTTTGATTTCGCATTGCTATAGCCAAACTATCATAAGTCGTACAAATTATGTTAGTCAAAGGATTTATCCTTTTAGAAATATAGTCTCCAGTTTTTATATCTACGCTTAAATTTTTGGTACTATAGAAACTTTTAAATTCTCTGAATTTTTCCTCAATCAAAGCTTTAGTAGGAGACGTATAAATAAAACCCTTAAATTGATTATTAAATTGATTATTGAAATGTTTTTCAAGTGCCAAATAAATAACCCCAGATTTTCCAGAAGAAGTTGGAGTTGAAATTATTACATTTTTAAATTCGCTCTTGTAATACTTATAGAAAACGGTCTGTAACGGATTAAGAGTATCATAAGGAAAAAAATTATCCAACTCACCTTTAATATCAACACAATCAATTTCATATGTTTCACCTTCAAGGGTATACCTAACCCTATCTAATGAAGAAGATTCGGAAATAATTATCTTTATCATGTAAATTGAATTCACTTTTATTTTGACTACTACCTTTTCAAACAAAATATTATAATTCTTCAAATAAGATTGAAGGGAATAAGACAGAAATAGTGAATGGAATTTTAGGGCTTATAAAAACTTTTGTGAATTTCAGATTCGAAATTCAGATAAAACAAAGAATAAAATTAAACCTATGGAAATGAATAAATATATTCCAATAGGGCATTTAGCAGAAATAATCCATAAAGGTAAACCTTTATGTGTGTATATTAAAGAAGTTAAAGGCAAGAGAATACATGTAGTATTACCAACACTAAAGGAAGAATTAATAAATCATAACGACATTATATATATTGATACCAATAAAAATAATGACAGTATAGAAAAAATAGAAGAAAGAAATAAACTCAGAAATAAACTCAAAGAAATATTTAATCTCCAAGAAATATGGGAAATATTGGGTGATGAAGGAAAATCAGGACAAACCACAAAATACGATATCAAACTCATTGCTGAGCTATACTTAGCAAAAAAACCCTCGGATGATGAAATAGCAGCATTCTATAGAAAAATAATAGAAACCAATAACTTCTTTAAAATAGCTGAATCTGACAAAATAGAAAGACTAACATCAAAACAGGTAAATGAAATACTTAACAAACAAAAAAAGCAACAAGAGAAAATAGAAAAACAAAAAGAACTTAACCAAATTTTAATCAAACTGATCAACTTCGAAAAAATACAAGAACAAGATCAAAAATGGATAGAAAAACTAAAAGATAGTCTGATCCTAAAGATAAACGACAGCATAATAGAAGATACATTGAAAGAAAAAGGTTTAGGAGATCCATCAAAACTTTTCGAAATACTGGTAAAAAATAACCTTATAGATCCCGATTATTTTTACGAATTCCACAGATTAAAATTTCCATCATTTAGCGAAGAAGAATTGATAGAATCTTTAGAAATATCCCAAAAGCAAATATCAATACCTTCCTCAGTTGATCTAACCCATCTTGATACGTTTACAATAGATTCTGAAGATACAAGAGATTTCGATGACGCAATAAGTGTGGAATTCAGAGAAAACAAGATAATTCTATATGTTCATATATCAAACGTTTCATATTATATACATCCAGAAAGTTCTCTATTTAAGAAAGCACTAAAAAGAATGCAGACATTATATTTACCCGATCAGATAATACCGATGTTACCACCTTCATTATCAGAAGAAAAATTCAGTCTAAGAAAGGATGAGGTTAAAGACTCAGTAACCTTCAGATTTGAGATATCCAAAAACAATTTGGATATAATCACATTTGAACCAATGATCTCAACCATAAAAGTAAAACATAGGTTCACTTATGAATATATTGATAAGCTAATAGACCAAAATGACGAGTTCTGGGTTTGGTTATATAATTTGATGATGAATTACAAAAATTTCAGGCTCCAAAACGGAGCCATATCTGTAAAATTACCTGAAATAGTCATTAAAGTCTCAGAAAATGGTGAATTAAAAATAAACAGAATTGATATGACACCTGCAAGAGATTTAGTTTCTGAAGTCATGATTCTAACGAATTACTATACAGCAAAATTTATGAATGAAAATAAAGTTCCAATTATATATAGATCTCAAAGAGAACCGAGTAAAATAATACAAATAAACAATATTGTCGATATGTTAAATCAGTTAAAACATTTTAATAAGATAGAATTTTCATTAATCCCCAAGTTTCACAGTGGATTGGGATTGGATTTATACACAACCGTTACTTCACCCATAAGGAGATTTCTAGATTTACTTGCACAAAATCAGTTATTATCATTTATAACAAACTCAACATATCTTTCAACAGATGATATTCTATACATGTTAGAGGAAATAGAGTCCAATCTTCAGAGAGCGCAATACCTTCAATCAACAAGAAATAGGTATTTCTTACTTAAATTCTTACAAAATTACAAAGCTAATGTTAAGGGAATAGTTTTAGAAACCGGTAAAGGTAAAACAAAGGTATATCTTCCAGACTTCAACATCATTGGAATTCTGAAGGATAATATAAAATTATCACCAAATGATACATTAGAATTCGAAATCAAAAATGTAAACCCATACAATTTTGACTTAGAATTGTCATTAAGGAGGTGAAAAAGATGATTAAAGATCTGGGAATAGTGGATGAAAAAGAAGCGTTCAAGAAACTTCAGGAAATGGGATACAAAAATTTATACACATGGCAAGATAGTCCAGAAACTTTCTATGAATGGCACACTCATCCTAACAACGAAATAAGATATATTCTCGAAGGTTCAACATTAATTAAAGTAAAAGAAAACAACGAAACGTTTGAATTTTTCTTAACACCCGGACAGTTCATAGAAGTAAAAGCAAATACATTACACAATGCTTATACCAAAGAAGGAGTAAAATATATCTGTGGATCAAAATAGCACAGAACAAGAAATAGAAAATTTTATAAAAATAATTAATTACCATAATTGGAGATACTATGTTTTACAAGATCCTGAAATATCTGATCAAGAGTACGATGCAATCCTTAATAAGCTAAAAGAATTAGAAAAGAAGTCAGGTATTATAAAGCCATACTCACCAACGCAGCGTATTACCCATTCAATTTCAAAAGAGTTCAAAAAAGAAAAACATCCCTCACCAGTCTTAAGCTTAGAAACAATCTATGAAAAAGACGAACTCAAAACATATATAAAAAGCATATTCAAAAGATTAAAACAAAATACGATAGATTTCATGTGTGAACTTAAATTCGACGGAGTTAGTCTATCATTAGTGTATAGGAAAGAAAAAGATAAATTTGTTCTTTACAGGGCTTTAACAAGAGGTGATGGAAACTACGGAGAAGACGTAACCCTAAACGCAAAAACAATAAAAACAATACCTATTGTTATATATTACGACTTAAATAATATTGAGTATATTCAGGTCAAAGGAGAAGTTGTTCTGTATAAAAAAGATCTGGATATAATAAATGAACAGAGAGAAAAAGAAGGATTACCCAAATTTAGCAACACCAGGAACGCAGCTAGTGGAAGTCTAAGACAGCTTGATCCACTTGTAACAGCCAAAAGAAACTTGAATTTTTTTGCCTATGATATGAAATTCTTTGATACTAACATGGAGGAGATAACGATAAAACACGATCTATCAGAAATTTTTGAACTACTTAAAGAGTATAAATTTATAGTAAGTCCTTTATACAAAACTTGCAAGATAAGTTCATATGAAAATATAGATAAACTCCAAGAATATTATGAATATGCTAACCAAATAAAGGATAACTTGGAATTCGATATAGATGGGGTAGTATTCAAACTAAACAGGATTGATTTTCACAAAGTTATGGGAAACACCCTAAAAACCTATAAATGGGCAATAGCATACAAATTTCATACTAATATTGCAATAACAAAAATTAAAGATATATCTTTTGAAGTTGGAAGAACAGGTATAATAACACCAGTTGCAATCTTAGAACCAGTTAACATAGAAGGAGTAGCAATAAGAAATGTTTCTCTACACAACTTTGAATATTTGAAGAGTAAAGATATAAAAAAAGGAGATTATGTGGAAATAAGAAGAGCAGGAAAAGTTATACCCGAAATAGTAAAAGTGATAACTGAACTAAGAACAGATAAAATAGAAGAAATAAGCAAACCAACAAACTGCCCCTCCTGTAAATCAGAATTGAAAGAGGATGGACCATTTGTAATCTGCACCAACTTGGACTGCCCAGCAAAAGTCATCGCACAAATAACACATTGGTTCAGCAAAGAAGCAATGAACGTGGATATATCTGATGGAATAATCTCCAAACTGGTTAAAAATAAATTGGTTTCCTGTATACCCGATATGTACGACCTAAAACCATCAGATTTAGCAGTTATTGGAAACTTGGGCAAAAAATCAGCATCAAAACTTTACCATTCAATACAGGAGAGTAAAAACAAACCATTTGAAAACATTTTATATGGCCTAGGAATACCAGAAATAGGACTAAAAAATTCCAAAACATTAGCACAAAAATTTAGAAATATAGACAACCTGATCAACGCAAGCATAGAAGAACTAACGTCAATAGAAGGAATAGGAAATGAAATAGCCACAAAAATTAAAGAATACTTTAAAAAACCTGAAAACATCAAATTAATAGAAAAACTAAAAAAAATAATGAAAAATATTTAGTAACAAATTCCAAACCATTAATTACAAATATCCATAGACTTTATAAAATATATAATCCACTTCAGTAGAGGTAACCTTTTTTATCATTCGATTATCAATGTTTATCACCCACTCAAAATCCTCTGTTAAATACATTTTAATATTTATGCCGGGGGCTTTCAAATCAACATAACCAATCGATTTTCTATTGACAATATTCTGTTCTACTTGCATAAATGAAGCCGATAAATACTTTCCGTCCTTGTTCATTGTTAGAGTAGTAGTTGAAAAATTGACCTGAGCATTTATTTTTTGAGCACGATAGTAAAACACACTAAAAAGATCAAAAACCTTCATTTCTATATAAGTATTCTTTGATATCATAAGTTATAATTTATCTATGGGAAAAAATATACCTCCAGTAGATAATGAATAATTAAAATTTCTATAGGGAGAAAAGTCCATTTTCAGAAATATAAAATCATGGGCAATGTAAAGAAACTATCAGAAGAGGTTTTTTCCAAAATAGCTGCCGGAGAAGTCATAGAAAAACCATCAAACGTACTAAAAGAATTGATTGAAAACTCAATAGATGCTCATTCCTCAGTAATCAATGTCAGAATCCTTGGAAATGGATTGAAATTAATAGAAGTAAGAGACAACGGCATAGGAATAGAAAAAGACGACTTACCATTAGTAATAGAACGATACACCACAAGCAAAATAAACAATGAAAAAGACTTACTTAAAATTCAAACCTATGGATTCAGAGGAGAAGCTTTATACGCAATATCAAAAATATCAAACTTACAAATAATATCAAAAACCCTCAATCAAGATAAAGCCTACCTACTTACGTCATCTGAAGGTAAAATTTTAAAAATAGAACCCACCAATTTTAACCACCAAAGCGGGACCGTAATAAAAGTAACAGACCTATTTTTCAACACTCCAGTAAGAAAAAATTTCTTATCCTCAGAAAAATTGGAACTGTATAACCTAACCAACACTTTTAAACATTTCTCTGCAATAAATAACAACATATTATTTTCACTTCACATAGAAGACAAACTGAAATACAACTTTATACCCACAACACCAGAGTCAAGAGTTAAGGAAGTATTCAAACTCAAAGAAGTACAAAAAGAAAAAATAGAATTGGAAAACTACAGAATAACTCTAATCTTATCCAAAGAATACAAATACAACCAAAAGCTAACAACTTACAAGAATAACTTCTTTGTATTTGTAAACAGAAGAATAGTATTTATAAATGAAATAGATAGAATAATTATAAACACTTTCAGGGAAGTATTGGGAGAAAGAGGAAAAATAGAGGGTATCATTTCAATTGATGCTCCACCAGATGAAGTGGACTCAAATATCCACCCAAGAAAATTAGAAGTCAGATTCATAAAACCACTGTTTCTCAAGAACTTATTACAAAAAGCCATCAAAAACTTTATCAATAACCATATAATATCAAAAATTATAATAGATTTACCACAAGAAAACAAAGAACAAAAAGAAAATACTAATTGGTACAAATCAATAAACCAATTGGTAAAAAAGTTAGAAGAAAAAGTGGAAAAATTACCAAATATAACAGAAACCCAAATACCTACCAAAGGACAATTTCAAATACCTAAGAAACAACAAATTTTTGAAAAAGACAATGAAAAAGAAACCTCAAAAGAGGTAAAGATCCTGCATTACTGGGACAACTGCTATTTTCTTGCACTGTTTGAAGATAATTTTTTCATAGTAGATCAGCACAATGCATCAGAAAAAATAATATACTCCCACTTGCTAAAAAAAGTAGTGGATAATCAAACCATGGTAACCCAAAAACTACTAATTCCAATAAACCTAGAAATAGAAAACAATAATGAAAATATAAATCATACATTAGAATTCATAGAAAAAATCCATTTCAAATTTAATATCAAAGAAACAAGAGATAAAAAAATCATGGAAATTACTTCATACCCAATAATAATAAATATTAATTCGGTTAGAGAAACTATAAGATTCATATTTGATAATTTTGAAGAAGGAATCACAGATAATGAAGAAGTTTTGAGGAACTTTTTAGCAAAAATTTCTTGCAAATCAGCAATAAAAAAAGGGCAAAAATTATCAAATGAAGAACTACAGAAACTCTTCAATGATCTGTTATCAATAGATAATCTAAACCCTCACTTTTGTCCACATGGAAGAAACGTAATGATAAGAATATCGTTTGAAGATATAAATAAGATGTTTGAAAGGGAAAAATAACTATAGATTTTTTATTTCAGAAATCAGTTTTTTGAGTGTTTCTTTAGCATCTCCAAAAAGCATTCTAGTTTTTGAATTGAAAAACAATTCATTATCAACTCCAGCAAATCCGGGTCTCAAACTTCTCTTCATAAAGATAATATTTTGAGCTTGGTCAACCTCAAGTATGGGCATACCATACAATGGACTATTGGGATTATTCTTAGCAGCGGGATTAACTATGTCATTAGCTCCTACAATAAGAACAACGTCTGTCGTTTTAAACTCTGGGTTTATCTTTTCCATTTCATAAAGTTTAGAGTAATCAACTTTAGCTTCAGCTAAGAGAACATTCATATGTCCGGGCATTCTACCAGCCACTGGATGTATGGCATACTTAACTTCAACACCTTTTTTCTCAAGTAGTTCTTCTATTTCATGAACTTCATTTTGTGCATTTGAAACTGCCATTCCATAACCAGGAACTATAACAACCTTTTTAGAATAACACAGTAGTATGGCAGCATCTTGGACTCCAATTTCTTGGATATTCCCCTTCTCAAATTTTGATGTTTGATCCACTCCACCAAACCCACCAACAATCACTCCCCAAACAGTTCTATTCATTGCCTTAGCCATTAAAATGGTTAATATTGTTCCAGAAGCACCAACCAAAGTTCCAGAAACTATCATGGCATTATTGTTTATTGCGAATCCAGCTATAGAAGCAGCTAAACCCGTAAAAGCGTTCAACAAAGCTATAACCACAGGCATATCAGCACCACCTATAGGAAAAACTCCACTGAATCCCAGAGTACCCCCTAAAATAAATAACATAATTAGTAACCAAGGTGAAGGTTTTAAAATCAAAATAACAAAAACTAAAAAAATGGAGATAATCAATCCCAAATTAAAGATTCTGATAGCCATGGATTTTTTAGATTTTTCAAACATTCCCCAAAGTTTAGCCATTGCCAACATACTACCGACAAAAGAAACGCTTCCTATTGCTCCACTAAACCCCGCACTCATTATAAAAAAGCTATCCAGATTGGATTTATGAAAAAACTCCACTACAGAAATAAGAGCAATTGTCAACCCTCCCATTCCATTAAAAAAAGAAACCATTTGAGGCATCTCAGTAAACTTAACAGACTGTGCCAAATAAGCCCCAACAAAACTTCCCAACAGTATAGCTAAAAGTATAAACCAAAGATTCCCCAAATTCACAGTACTGTGAAAAAAAGTGAACACTACCGCAATAATCATACCCACAAAAGAAACAATATTTCCTTTTATAGCAGTTACTGGATTACCCATATACTTTATTCCCAATATAAAAAGAAAAGCACTTATTAAGTATCCCAACTCTCTGAGAATATCCATCATTTATTATCCTCTTTTTTAAATTTTTTTAGCATTCTGTGGGTAACAACATATCCACCGACAACGTTAAGAGTTCCTACAAAAACTGCAATGAAGCTAACAATTTTCAAAAAAGTACTATCAGCTGTTAAAGCAACAATACAAGCACCAACAACAACTATACCATGTATAGCATTGGTAGCAGACATTAATGGAGTATGAAGTAAACTTGGAACCTTATTTATTAGTTCAAATCCCAAAATTATAGCCAATACAAAAATGTAAGCTTTAGCAAAAATTATGTCCATCTATCCAACATCTCCTTTATTCTATTGTTAACAATCTGTTTATTAAAAATCAGAATAACATTTCTATCTATTTCGTCCTCAAAATCCGGTTTTATTTCGTTACTTCCTCTAGAAATATGGGATAAAAGATTGTATATATTTCTTGAGTACAACTTACTTGAATCCAATGGTACTAATGAAGGAAGATTGGTATAACCTATAATAGTCTTGTTACTAGTAAATATAACTTTATCTTTTTGTGTTAGTTGACAGTTTCCACCAGAAGAAGCGGCTAAGTCAACTATAACGGTTCCCATCTTCATTTGATTTATCATTTCTTCGGTAATAAGCAACGGAGCTTTTTTACCAGGAACAGCAGCAGTTGTTATAATTACATCACTTTCAACCACAAATGGATACAGTACTTCTCTTTCCTTTTGTATAATTTGATCATCAACCTCTTTGGCATAACCTGATTTATCCTCGAATTCTTCAAGTTGGAATTCTATGTAGTTACCTCCAACACTTTTTATTTGTTCCTTAGTTGCCGGCCTTGGGTCAAATCCCCATACATTTGCTCCCAATCTCTTAGCTGTAGCTATGGCCTGTAATCCTGCTACACCAGCACCAATAACTAAAACCTTGGCAGGGGTTATTGTACCTCCAGCAGTCATAAGCAATGGAAACATTTTTACAGAATAATCGGCTGCTAGCAAGACAGCCTTATATCCAGCCACAGTAGCCATTGAACTCAAAACATCCATACTCTGAGCACGTGATATCCTTGGAATCAACTCCAAAGCAATATAATTAACAGATTTATTAACCAAACTTCTAATAAACTCAATATCGAAAGGATTATATAACCCAATAACATATGAACCATCCTTAACATTGCCAATCTCTTCAAACCTATTAATACTAAGGATAATATCAGATTTTATAATATCCTGTCTTTTTCTTATTTGAACACCTACTGAATAATAATCATGATTAGCAAATCCTGCATTTATTCCCGCATCCTCTTCAATCCAAATATCAAAACCTTTTTCTATCAAATTTTTAGCATCTTGGGGAACAAGTGAGACTCTTTTGTCTTCTTTTTCTTTAAGTACACCTATTATCATTATAATGCTTTACACTTTTACAGAGTTCACTTTGACAAAAGCTTGTTCCAAATCATCTATTATATCATTAACATTTTCAATACCTACAGAAAGCCTAATCAAATTATATGGAATTCCCTCGATACCTTTATGTGTAGAGAAGTGAGGAACACATATTAAAGACTCCACACCACCCAAACTAACAGCGTGATTAATAACTTTCAAATTTGAAATAAAATGTCTTATTTGTGATGGTGTAAAATCAACTAAGAAACTGACTGTTCCCCCAAAGCCTCTGACATTTGCACTTATATTATCTTTTTCACAGAGCGAAGGGTGCAATATTTTAGAAACGAAACTTTTGGTTTTCAAATACTCAATAACCTTAATACAGTTTTCTTGATGTTTCTGCATCCTCAAATGTAAAGTTTTTAATCCTCTCAGGACAAGATAACTATCAAAAGGAGAAAGAGCATTCCCAAAGTTATTACGATATTCCTTTATTTTTTCGAACAATTGTTGATTGTTAAGCATAACAGCACCGGCCATACAATCACTGTGTCCATTAATATACTTAGTAGCACTATGAACAACAATATCAACACCATCATCGAGAGGATTGTAGAAGTATGGAGAAAGAAAAGTGTTATCAAAAACTACCACAGTTCTCGGGTTACTTTCTTTTATCTTTTTAACAACCTTTTTTACATCTATCATTTTCATCATAGGATTAGTAGGCGATTCCAACCAAACCAAAGAAACATCTTTGCTTATCTCAAAGTCACTTGTAAAATCAATATAATCAACAATGATATTATATTTAGGTAAAACTTGATTAAATATTTTTCTTGTAACTGAATACAAATCATCAAAAGCAACAATCCTACAGTTAAGAGTAATAATAGAAAAAATAACGGAGGTTATTGCAGCCATACCACTTGAGAAAACCAAGCAGTAATTAGCTTTCTCTGAGTAAGCCAATTTTTTCTCCAAAGCTTCTCTGGTTTGATTATCATATCTCTGATAGAAATGACCCATTGGTTCAAGATCCTGTAATTGGTAAGTAGACGTCAAGTGAATGGATTTTACCACATCACCCCAGATATTATCAATATACGGCTTCTCAGCTAAATGAATAACAGAGGTTTCAAAATTCATTTTCTCCTCCTATGACAACCCTATCTATTATTGCAGATCCAATTAATATATCTTGCTTATAGAATACTATAACTTGTCCTGGAGTGATAGCAAGTTGCTTTTCGTAGAATTCAACTTCCAGAGTTTGATCATCCAATTCTTTTACCTTACATTCAGAGGGTTCATGAGTGTATCTTATTTTAGCAGATAGACCATCAAGTTCTTTGATTATCCAATTAGTTTTCTTAGCAATTAATTTCTTCTGATACAGATCTTCTTTTGGGCCAACAACTATTTTATTTTGATTTGCATCTATATTTATAACATAAAGTGGCCTGGAACTTGATATGTTCAATCCCTTTCTTTGTCCTATGGTATAAAAATGGATTCCCTTATGATATCCCAAGATTTTTCCGTATTTATCAACTATAACCCCATTTTCAATATTCTGCCCTTTGAATATTTCAATATATTTTGAGGATATAAAATTTTGGCTATCAGGTTTTTTATATACGTCCAAACCATAGTACTTAGAAATTTGTCGTGTTAACTCTTTATCATTGATGTATCCAAGAGGAAACAATGATTTGGTTATGTGAAACTGATTGAGATAAGAAAGATAATATGATTGATCTTTCTTGAGGTTATTGGCTTTTGCAAGAGTGTTCTGGTTTTTGTAGGCTACTCTTTTAACGTAGTGACCGGTAGAAAAGTAATCAAAAAGTATATTAGATTGGCAAACCTTATCAAGTAGATATTCAAATTTCATTTTCCAATTACACATAACACATGGATTAGGTGTCTTACCACTTAGGTATTCATTTTTGAAATACTCCAGAACAGTTTGCTCGTACTCATCAGAAAGATCAACACAATAAAAGGGGACATTGAGAGTTTTACAGACTTTCTCTGCATCTTCTATATCCTGATATTCTTCGGGTCCAAAACATCCATGAACCGATGAATCAACTTTGGTTAGAATTTGTGAATATTTTTCATTCCATATTTTCATTGTGATTCCTAAAACTCGGTAACCAAGTTCTTTAAGGATAGCAAGGGTTGAGGAGGAGTCAACCCCACCACTGAGACCAACAGCAATAACCGAGTTCTTGTTTACACCGATCTTATCAAATTCGTTCTGAATAGTGTTTAATAAACACTCATATTCTTTCTCAAAATCGGTATACATAATCATATATTATCCTGACTCAGAGGGGTGACATTTCTATTTTCTGGAGAAATTATTTCATCTATTATTCCGTATTCTTTTGCCTCTTCTGCAGACATGTAATAATCTCTATCAGTGTCTTTCTCTATTTTTTCTATGGGTTGTAGGGTATGATTTGATAAAATTTCATTTATTATTCTCTTTAGTCTACTAATTTCCCTTGCATGTATCTCTATATCAGTAGCCTGTCCTCCTATACCTTTTATCCAAGGTTGATGGATCATGATTCTGGAGTATGGAAGAGCAAACCTTTTACCTTTAGCCCCACCAGCAAGGAGGACAGCAGCAGCACTGGCAGCCATACCAACACATATTGTAGAAACATCAGGCTTAATAACTCTCATTGTATCATATATTGCTAGAGCTGCGGATATACTTCCACCAGGACTGTTAATATACAGATCTATATCTTTATCAGGGTCTTCTTTTTCTAAGAAAAGTAATTGAGCAATTATCAGATTTGCCAAATGATCCTCAATAGCATCACCCAAAAAAATTATCCTTTCTTTGAGAAGTCTGGAAAATATATCGTAAGATCTTTCTCCTCTTGGGGTTTGTTCAACAACAATTGGAACCAATGTGTTCCTTATTATGCTAATATCTTTCATATAATATTACCTCCTCAATTCATAGAATTTTATAAATATGAATTGTTTCCTTTTGAAAGAAAGGTGGGGTAATCTTTTGGTGGGCGGAATAGGGATCGAACCTATGACCTCCTGCTTGTGAAACAGGCGCTCTAACCACTGAGCTATCCGCCCTTATATCATAATAAAAATTACCCATAAACATCAAAAAACCTTCATAAAAGGGATAAAGCAAAGAATCAAGAATTTATGTTATGGGGATTATTTTAGTGGAGGTGTTTTATGTATCGCATATTGTTTTTTTTAGTTTTTTTCATTATTTGGCCAGTTTTTAGTCAGTCTCTACAAAAAGCAGATTTACTATACAATGATAACAAATTCTCAGCATATATAATAAACAACACTTCTTATTTATCCAGAGAAGATCTATCTTACATAATAGGATCTCCAATAAAATGGGACAAAGAAGAAAGAACAGTTATAATAGATAACATGAGAATATATACTAAAATTCTAATTTACAAAGGCCAAATGTTATTGGCCATAAAAGAGATACTTGTTCCTTTGGGATACCAAATAAAATGGAATCAAAATACAAGAACAATAACTATAATACCCCCAGTAAACAAAAATAAAGAACACAAAGCAAATATCAAAATAGAAAAAAATAATACAGAAAAAAATGCCAATAACGCGGACGATAAACCCAGAGAACCACAAAAATATGAAATACCTTTTATTAACAATGAAAACAATAAAGAAAAAAGTGGAGTGAAACCTGATCAGTCTCTGCAAATAGTTTTCATCCCACGCTCGGCTTTTAATGAAGAATATAAAGTTACAGTGAGTGATATGAAAGAGACTAAAATCTATAAAGGAACATATAACGCGCAAAGTGGATACAAATTTGTAGTAATAAATGTTTCTCAACAAAACCTTTCAAATAAAGTTCAGCTATATACTGGCAAATTCACGTTATTTGATAACAGAAATACTAAATATGAATACATAGAAGGGTTGAGTAGTTACGTTTTACAAATACTAATGCCGATGGGGATAAATTTTGGAACCTTGGTATTTGAGATACCTGAAGTATCTATACCATCAAAGTTAGTACTGGAAACCTACGGTTCAACACCAATAGTTATTAATCTTCTATAGAAGGTAAAAAATTTATTTTTATAGAATAAGAATGTTATAGAATACAAATAGCCGGGGTGGCGGAATAGGTAGACGCAGGGGACTTAAAATCCCCCGGAGGTCAAACCTCCATGCCGGTTCGAGTCCGGCCCCCGGCAAAAAATGAACATGGATATAGACTACTTATGCGAACTAGCACACATAAAACTCAATGAAAAAGAAAAAAATATAATCTCACAAGATATACAAAAAATAATTGGTTTTTTTGATAAACTCCAAGAGCTAAATATACAAACAGAAGAGTACTATTATCCACAACACTTAGGAGAAATCAAATACAATCAAAATATAGCCAATGAGATCAATTTTAAAAATTTTATAGATAAGAACTCATTCAATGAAGGAAACTACTTTAAAATACCACCAATACTAAAAAATTGATTTCAGGAGGTAAAAAAAATGCTAAAAAAAGAAGAAAAAGAAGAAATAATAAAACTGATCAGGTTACATGATAAAGACACTGGTTCCGCAGGAGTTCAATACTTGCTCCTAACAGCAAAAATAAACAGTTTAGAAGATCACGTTAAAAAGCACAGGAAAGACAAACAAACACATAGAACACTACTCAAACTATATGCCCAAAGAAGAAAACTGAGAAAATATCTAATAGATAATTATCCCAACATTTACACCAAAATAAGGGAAATGTTATAGGGGGGTAAAAATGGAGTTCGAACAAATATTAGATCATCTTATTTACAATCTCAGTCAATTAAGAGTTTCTGTAGGGGATAATATAGTTTTTTCCAAACTTAATATGGATATAAAGCCTATAAATACAGATTTTTTTAATGATAACCTTTATGGTGAGATACTAAACCTTTATTTATCCAAATTCTCGAAAAATATCGAATCAGATTCAGCAATTATACAACTATTTCAGAATAATATACACAATATAAACGAAATGTCTCCAGAAGAATTACAGGATTATTACCAAGTAGTTTCTGCAGTAATTATATTTATGAACGATCTACTTAATTCTCTCAGAAGAGAAAAACAGAAAGGATTCAAAACTGTAGATTTTTTATTACTTACAGAAATCCAAAACGAATTTCCTAAAATAAAAGAAAAAATAGTTTCAAACATTATTTCTAATTTAGAAAGCTTTATAAAAATAAGGGGGGACTACATAGGAGAAGAAATAAAACACAATGCATTAGAAATAATAAACCATTTGAAAAATGAGCATTTACAAATAGAAAAGTTCCAAGAAATTGACGAATTATTTTCAGATATCATAAGAAGAGTCCAAGATTATGAATATTATATCATTTCAAAGGATAGAGCTTTTACTGTTGTTCCCAGTTCATACATATGGTTTGAATTTCTTATACACGCTTATTATCTTTATGAAAATCAAATAAACATTAATTCATTTACTGAACTATACGAAAAAAGGCTAATCCCATCATTTGGAATATGCAAAACTTGGTATAAAAATTTTTATAATAATATTTTTTGCAAATCATCTTCAAAGATAAATACATATGAAAATATTATCTATACAATAGAAGAAATAGAAAAGTATCTTTCATCATTATTTACAGAAATAAAAGAAAAGTATCCAGAAAAAGTGGAAATAGATGAATATAATCTTTCAAATAAGATTATTTTTCTCGTACAAAAAACAGAAGAACTTCAAAATCTCTCAAAAAAATTTGATATAAACAGGCTTAAAGGTACAGGAATATTTGAAAATTTTTATTCAATTCTAAAAGAAGTTTTTACAGGAAGAGAAACCATGCTAACATTGTATGATTTTTATAATTCACTGAGTTCAACTATAAGTTATCTAGAGGGATATGAACCAGATTTTCTTACACCACTTGATAAAAGGGTTATTGAAAACAAAGAAAAATTTGAGCAGCTTCTAGAACTTATCTTAAAATATATTCAGGAATTAAACAAAGATTATTTAGTTGATTTAGCAGAGTATTTTGAGACAAACATAGAGCCCATAATTATTAGTCTTAAACAAGATTATAGCAAATTAGAAAAATTACTGGAACCAGAAAAGATAGTTTGTATAAATTGTGGATACCAAAATGAACCTTATACTGATTCATGTGTAAAGTGCGGGAAAAAACTAATAAAAGTTCACACAGAACAAAAAAGTACAATAAAAACCATCTTTTCAAAATTAGCAAAAATAACAAATTCGAGTGAAATATCTTCTTATGCTGTTATATTGATGAATATACTGAATAATTCTTTATCAACATTAGAGAATATCAGATCTTCCATAGAAAGTATCAAGTTTGAGGAATCTCAAAGAGATTTTATTACAGAACTAATAAATAGAATCAATTCGGTCATAGAAGATATTGTTATCATAAGGGAAAAAATATCATTTATTATAAATAATGAAATCACTATAGAAGAATTTGATGAAATAATAACAGAAATTGGACCCGTAACAGATGAATTAGATAAAAAAATAGAGTACCTGTATTCAACTGTTAAGTCTCTAATAGAAAGCTAAAGGAGGTAGGAATTTATGAAGTGGATATACTTTTTTGACGAAGGAAATGCCAGTATGAGATTACTTCTTGGTGGCAAAGGTGCCAACTTAGCTGAAATGACCAATCTTGGGCTACCAGTTCCACCAGGTTTCACCATAACTACGGAAGTTTGTAAACTCTATTTATCTGATCCCTCAGGAACAATGGAAAAACTAATGCCTAAAGTGCAGGAATCAATCATTGAATTAGAAAAAAGGATGGGAAGAAAATTCAATGATGATGTTAATATGCCTTTGTTGGTTTCGGTTAGATCTGGTGCTCCAGCCTCGATGCCAGGAATGATGGATACAATACTAAATGTTGGATTAACAAAAAAATTAATCCCTACACTTTCAAAATTTACGAATTTGAGGTTTGCTTTAGACTCATACAGAAGACTGTTACAAATGTTCGGTAAAACCGTATTATCTATACAAACATTAGAAGAAATCTTTGATGAATATAAAAAACACAATAACAAAAAACTGGATATAGAGCTAGATACATCAGATCTAGAAAGAATTATAGAATTGTTTGAAAAAGAGTATGAGAATCATGGCAAATTTCTTCCACAAGACCCAATAGAGCAGCTCAGAATGTCAATAGAAACTGTCTTTAATTCATGGAACAATGAAAGAGCAAAAGAGTATAGAAGAATATATAACATACCTGAAGACTGGGGAACAGCAGTTAATGTTCAGGCAATGGTTTTTGGTAACATGAATGATAAGTCTGCAACGGGAGTGGCTTTTACAAGAAATCCATCAACTGGTGAGAAAGTTCTCTATGGTGAATATTTAGTAAATGCTCAGGGAGAGGATGTAGTAGCTGGAATAAGAACACCAAACTCAATAATTGAGATGAGAGATAAATGGCCTGAAACTTTTGAACAACTTTTAAAAATATCCGAAAAATTAGAAAGACACTACAAAGATATGCAAGATATGGAATTCACAGTTGAAGATGGTAAATTATACATGCTCCAAACCAGAAATGGTAAAAGAACAGCGCAAGCCTCGGTAAAAATAGCAACAGACCTTTATAAAGAAGGAATAATAAACTCAGAAGAGATGGTAATGAGAGTATCAACAGAAGAGATAGAAAAACTGCTTCATCCACAAGTTGATCCCAATTATAAAGTTAAGCCAATAACAAAGGGGTTAAATGCTTCTCCAGGAGCAGCAATAGGAAAAGTAGTATTTGATTCTAAATTAGCTGCAGAATTGGGAGAAAAAGGAGAAAAAGTTATTTTGGTAAGACCAGAAACAAACCCAGATGATATAGCAGGATTGGCAAGATCTCAAGGAGTCTTAACAGCAAGAGGTGGAATGACAAGCCATGCAGCAGTGGTAGCAAGAGGGATGGGAAAACCTGCAGTAGTAGGAGCAGAAGAAATAAACATCAATCTTAAAGAAAAATATTTCTCAGTTAAAGAAACTATTGTTAAGGAAATGGATATCATAAGTATAGATGGTTCAACAGGAGCAGTTTATGTGGGTGAAGTTAGACTAATACCACCTACTCTATCAAAGGAATTTTTTGAGCTATTGGATATAGCAGATAAGATAGCCCAAATAGGAGTAAAAGCAAACGCAGATACCCCAGAAGATGCCAAAAAAGCTTTTGAATATGGTGCAAAAGGAATAGGATTATGTAGAACAGAACACATGTTCATGGCAGAAGAAAGATTACCAATAATGCAAGAAATGATAATAGCCAATACTAAAGAAGAACGACAAGCAGCTCTAGATAAACTATTACCAATGCAAAGAGAAGATTTCTATCAAATATTTAAAGAAATGAAGGGTTACCCAGTGGTTATAAGATTATTAGATCCTCCTTTACATGAATTCTTACCCAAAGAAGAAATAATAAACAAGAAGATAGAGGAAGCAAAAAAACAAGGTAAGAAAGAGGAAGTTGAAAAATATCAGAAAATGTTAGAAAAAGCGGAATCATTAAAAGAAGCCAATCCAATGTTAGGTTTCAGAGGATGTAGATTAGGAATAGTTTACCCTGAAATAAACGAAATGCAAGTGAGAGCCATTTTTGAAGCAGCAGTTAAACTTCATAAGGAAGGCCAAAAAGTAAATCCTCACATTATGGTTCCATTAGTAGGATTACCAAAAGAAATAGAAGTAGTCAAAGAAAAATTGGAAGAAGTTGCTAAAAGAGTTCTACAAGAAAATAATGTTAATTTAGAATACAAATTTGGAACTATGATAGAAGTACCCAGAGCATGTTTAGTAGCAAATAAGATAGCGGAATATGTTGATTTCTTCTCATTTGGAACAAATGATCTAACACAGATGACTTTTGGCTATAGTAGAGATGATGCAGAAGCAAAATTTATACCACATTACTTGGAAAATAATATTTTGACTCATAATCCATTCCAGAACCTGGATACCGAGGGAGTAGGACAGCTAATGAAAATTGCAATTGAAAAAGGTAGATCAGTTAAAAATAATCTTGAAGTTGGTATATGTGGAGAGCATGGAGGAGACCCCAAATCAATTGAATTTGCTTACAGTATAGGAGTGGATTACGTAAGCTGTTCACCATTTAGAGTTCCCGTAGCAAGGTTAGCAGCAGCACAATCAACAATTAAACATTCTAAGAAAGAAGTTAAATTAGCAGAAACGAGGTAATTAAATATCACAAAAAAGTTTGTATTGCAGCAGCTTTTTTGTAAATGTCTTTCTGTGGATGGGGGAAACTCCAATGTTAGCTATTGCCTTGGCATGCAATAGATCATAGTAACCCTTATTTTTAATAAAGTTATACATGGGATATTTATGATGCAGATGTTCCATGAGTTTATCTCTCGTGACTTTAGCAATTATTGAAGCTATTTGAACAACTTTTATCGTTGAATCAGCTTTTACTTGGGATATTATATTATAATTTTCCATTTCTGGTTTTTTATTTCCATCAATATATATAATATTTGGTTTACATTGTATTTTCTTTTCCACTCCTTCTATTACTATTCTAAATCCATATAAATTGGCATTTAAGATATTGATCCTGTCTATTAATTGATTACTTATAAAGGTTATATAAATAAAAGAAGATTTTCTATTTTCTTTTACAAATTGAATTATCTGTTTGAATATTTGTATTCTCTTTTGAGGGGACAGTTTTTTACTATCATTGGTATAGAAATTTGGTAATTTTTTAGTACAAAATGCAGCTACACACAGTGGTCCAGCAAGAGCTCCTCTACCAGCCTCATCTATTCCACAAACCCACATTCCTATTATAATCTCCTAATAATAAACCAATAAGTCAGAACCAAACTTATTGTCATAAAAACATTTGTCAAATTTATTACTATCCATATTGTATCAAAATCATTTGCAAAGGAAGAAAGAGGAATTCTCAAAAGAGAAAAAAACATCATATACAATGTTAAAGGTATCGTTTTACCTATTGATATAAAGAAGCCAGTAAATATTGAATTATAGACCATACTAAGCCCCATTAATCCAGTCCAATAAAGGTAGCCCTTACCTATATTTACAATATCAGTATCTTTGATAAAAAAAGCTAACAATTGCTGATTAAAAAAAATGAAAATAATAAATATCGGAATAAAAAATAAAGTTCCAACTATGATTGAAGAAATGATAATATTGTTAATTTCTTTAATTTTTTGTTCCTTATTATTTTGAAAAGTTTCATAACCTATGGTTTTACCTATAATAGTTGCAGCAGCTACTGTCAAACCAGCATCAAGCATCCAAATTAGAACCTCAAAGCGTTGGGAAAGGGTCAGTGCAGCAACAGCCTTCTCAGCCAAATTCAACTCGTTACCTATTTTAGTGATAAAAGAAAGTATAAAATAATACACACTTCCAAATATTAAAGATCCTATTTTGAGAGGGAAACCAATGTATAATGCTTCCCAAAACCTCCTAATATCATCAACTAGGTTTTTATTTAAAGTTTTTGAGATCCCAAAATCTAACTTTATACCTTCCTTATTTATAAAAAAATAACCAAATGAAATTCTTACCAATTCTCCTAACAACCAAGCAAGATTGATTAATATACTCAAGTGAATATTTAAAAATTTGATACCAACAAAAACGGTTAATACTTCAACAATTACAGCAATCATAGTTATATACATTATCTCTTTTGTTTTAAGTATTCCCTGTAAAATAGAAAAAATAATAGAAGCAAATATACTAAAAATAATAATATAGCAATAATATTCCACAACCTCCTTAGCAAGTTTAATAACGTTCTGGTCCATCTTC
>JANXBF010000019.1 GCA_025057615.1 Candidatus Calescibacterium sp.
TATCCTAACAAAGAAGTTAAAATTGCACTCAATTCCCTTCTTGCTAACCATTTCCACTCTCAATCTCATTTGATTACAAAACAATTCAAAGAAATTTTTTATAAATCCCAAATTGATCAGCTGCCCTCTTTCCTCAACAACCTCTTTGCTCAAATCCCTTTCCAATGGTATATCCACACCTCTCAATATGAAGCTTTCTATTGCACCATATTCTATGTCTTCCTAGTTTCCACTGGCCTCAATGTCATTGCTGAAGACACCTCTTCTTCTGGCAATATTGACTTAACTGTTCTTCATCAAAATACTGCCTACATTTTTGAATTCAAAGTTGATAAACAACATCCCATTGATCAAATCCTTTCTAAACAATATTACAACAAATATCTCAACTTCCCAAACATACTCGCCATCGGCATTGTTATCGACTCTTCCTCCAAATCTGTTAAACACTTCCAATTTCTACAAATTAAGTAATTCAATTAAACTAAAAAACCAATCACACTAATACATAGATCACAAACTAAATTACGCAAAAAATTTCCCATTACTATTGGAACTTCTCTCGGTAGAAACATTAGAGGGAGATGGAGATAATGAATACACTTTGGTTATTCACAACATCGATGGTAGTAATCAGGATTATTGCTATTCAAACCATGTAGGCCAAAGTGGCAATTATTTTGCTACTGGATACATTTTCAATCGTTCAGATGAAGATCCAATTTAGGAAATTCTATAAGCAAGGTATTTACTTTCCCATACTTTGTAGACTTAGTAAACATATTTTTTAAAAGACTATAATTATTTATTCTATTGAAAAAAAGAAAAATTTTTAAACCCCTATCTATTAAAAACATTTATAAATTCAACAGATTAGCAATAGCCATTAATAACCTCCAACTTATTTAATATAAACATCATACAAGGAAACAATAAAAATAAAAAAGAATAATTTATAAGGTGAGGAGGTAAGTAAATGCCGAACATCAATCCTGATGAAATAAAAACGATAATAGCAACAGACTGTGGATCAACTACTACAAAAGCTATCCTTATTGAAAAACAACCTAATGGAGAATATAGACTAACAACCAGAGGAGAAGCCCCAACAACCGTTGAAGCACCCCTAGAAGATGTAACAATAGGCGTGCTCAATGCATTCAGAGAAGTCCAAGAATTGAGAAACAAAAAAATATTAAAAGATGATTATAAAAGTTTAATTAAACCAGATAATGGCAAAGAAGGTGTAGATATATACGTTTCCACGTCGTCAGCAGGCGGAGGCCTACAAATGGTAGTTGCAGGTGTCGTAAAAGAAATGTCAGCAGAAAGCGCACAAAGAGCAGCTCTCGGAGGAGGAGCAATAGTTCTAGATACTTTTGCAGTCAACGACGGAAGAAAACCCTTTGAAAGAATAGAAAAAATCAGAGAACTAAGACCAGATATAATTCTACTTAGTGGTGGAACTAATGGAGGAACAGTAAAACACGTCGTAGAAATGGCACAAATAATAGCAGCTGCAAGACCAAGACCAAGACTTGGTATAACTTACCAATTACCCGTTATCTTTGCAGGTAATAAAAAAGCAGAAGAAGAAATATCAAGAATACTTTCAAAATTGGTAGAACTAAGGATAACAGAAAACCTAAGACCAACATTAGACGAAGAAAACCTACAGCCAACCAGGTTAATAATCCAAGAACTCTTTTTAGAACATGTCATGGCACAAGCCCCTGGATACAAAAAACTCATGGAAATGGTAGACGTAGAAATAATGCCCACACCAGCAGCTGTAGGACTAATAATGCAAAAAATATCAAAGAAAAATAATATAAATTTGGTAGGAGTAGACATAGGTGGAGCAACAACCGACGTATTCTCTGTTATAAAACAAGAAGATGATTGGGTATTTAACAGAAGCGTCAGTGCTAACTACGGAATGAGCTATTCCATAGCACAAGTACTAAAAGACGCAGGAATAGAAAATGTCCTCAAATGGATACCATTTGAAACAAACATAGTACAACTAAGAAACGCTATAAAAAATAAAATGATAAGGCCAACAACCATACCTTACTTACTAAAAGACCTGATGATAGAACAAGCAATATGTAGAGAAGCCCTCAGATTGTCTTTTGAACAGCACAAATTATTAGCAGTCGGACTAAAGGGAAAACAAAAAGAAAGAAGCATATCCGATGCATTCAGCCAAACAGAAAGCGGAGAAACAATAATAGATATGTTTGAACTTGATATGATAGTAGGCAGTGGAGGAGTATTATCTCATGCACCACGAAGAAACCAAAGTGCAATGATGATGATCGACGCTTTTGAACCATGCGGATTCACTCTATTAACAGTTGACAGTATATTTATGATGCCACATTTAGGTGTTTTATCAACAGTTCACGAAAAAGCAGCTACAGAGGTATTTGAAAAAGATTGCTTAGTATACTTAGGAACATGTGTCAGTCCAGCAGGAAAAGAAAAAGAAGGAACAAAAATATTAGAAGCTGAAGTCATAGATATTGACACCAATCAAACATATGAAATCACTCTCCTAAGTGGCGAAATAAAAGTTATACCCATAAAAGGAAACGCAAAAATTAATATTAAATACCTTCATAATAAATTCAAACTCTCAAGAGAAGGAAAAATAGATAGCAAAGAAGTTAAAGGAGGAATAGTAGGAATAATATTCGATGGTAGAGGAAGACCATTAACACTGCCTAAAAACGATACAGAGAGAAAAGAAAAACTTAACCAATGGTTCAAAAATATAAACATGTACCCGGAGTGGTAAAAAATGAATAAAAAGAAAACCCAAAACCCCGAAGAAAATGCAATCAGATATACTACTCCACAAGTAGAATATGAAATAGAATCCATAATTCAAAAATCTCTACAAACAACATCAAAAGATATTCCCGATCTCAAATTCTTCGGCATATGGGATTACTCACAGTCTATTGAAGATAATTCATATATCAAATTCAAAGAATCTTACGATTTGTTCATAGGAGGAAAATTTGTTAAGCCAACAGCAGGCAGATACTTTCCAACAATAAATCCCGCAAATGAAGAAATTCTAACATATGTTGCTTATGCAACTGAAGAAGATGTTAATAAAGCAGTAGAATCAGCTAAAACAGCCTATGAAAAATACTGGTCAAAATTAAAACCTAAAGATAGAGCAAAATATATATACAAAATAGCAAGAATAATCCAAGAAAGATCAAGAGAATTGGCAATAATTGAAACAATGGATAACGGAAAAGCGATAAAAGAAACCAGAGATTTCGATATACCACAAACTGCACAACATTTCTTCTATTACGCTGGATGGGCTGATAAACTTGAATATGCTTTCGTAAATAGGAAATTCTCACCAATAGGAGTTGTCGGACAGATAATTCCTTGGAATTTTCCATTACTAATGGCAGCTTGGAAAATAGCCCCAGCATTGGCATGTGGTAATACCGTAGTTCTTAAACCTGCAGAAACAACACCACTAACAGCACTGATACTAGCAGAAATAATTCAAGAAGCTGGGTTGCCAGATGGAGTAGTCAACATCATTACAGGAGATGGATATACTGGTTCACTAATAGTTAAACATCCAGATATAAAAAAAATTGCTTTCACAGGATCAACAGAGGTAGGAAAAATAATAATCAAAACTGCTAAAAACAAAAAGGTAACTCTTGAACTGGGAGGTAAAGGACCACATATAATATTAGAAGATTCACCAATAGATCAAGCAATAGAAGCAATAATAAAAGGTATTTATTTCAATCAAGGGCATGTGTGTTGTGCTGGCTCCAGATTACTCGTCCAAGAATCCATACTTGACACAGTTATTCAAAAACTAAAAGATAGAATGAAAACAATAAGAATTGGAAACCCACTGGATAAAAATACAGACATGGGAGCAATAAATTCATCCACACAGCTAGAAAAAATTAAATCCTATACAGAAATAGGTAAAAAAGAAGGGTGCATAATTTATCAGCAAGAATGTAAACTCCCAGACAAAGGATACTGGTTCCCTCCAACATTCTTCACAAACGTTTCACAATCATGTACAATAGCTAAAGAAGAAATTTTTGGACCAGTATTATCAATAATGACATTCAGAGATCCACAAGAAGCAATAGAAATAGCAAATAACACCTTCTACGGACTATCAGCAGGTATATGGACAAACAATCCCGCAAGACTATTAGAAATGTCTAAACGTATAAGAGCAGGAGTCATATGGGCAAATACGTATAACCAGTTTGACCCAGCATCACCATTTGGTGGATACAAAGAAAGCGGATTCGGCAGAGAAGGAGGATGGCACGGCCTCCTACCATATATAGAACTACACTGAAACAAGGAGGATAAATGAACAAAACTCTTTCAGAAACAATAAAGGTATACACAAATCCAACACACGGAACTATACTTTCAAAAATACTCAAAAAATCAGAAATAATAATAACAGAATCTAAAGATAACATTTATACAATCTCAGAAGAAAAAATACAAGAGATAGGAATAGAACCATCAACACTAAAATTCTCTAACAATAACAATCTAATATTTTGGAAAAATAAAATAGGAATAACGAGAAAAAATAATAAAGTATTTTTCATTGAAGAAAAACTCATTCAAACTACCAATTTCAACAAAATTGACAAACCACCATCCATTGAAGAGCTGTCAAAAGATAATAGTATAAATGTAACATTTGAAAGATACCCGCTAAAACATAAGGTAAATCTTCACAAAGTAAAACTAAAAAGCCATATAAACCATAACTTTGTTGATAACATAATCGATAATTTATTTAAATGTTCAGTAATAAACATGGAAAATATAATGTGGATCTACCTGTATGGAGAAGACAAAATAGAAGAAGTTATAGACTATTACCAAAAAACATATAATGTTAACACAGATATCCTGGAAAGAGAAAAAGAAGAGATAACTCCATTTGATTTTGCAGAGCTTGTTCCAAATACTGAAAACATATCATTCCTAGGATACAAAAACGGCCTTTTCAATCCTTACAAATTTACAGATTTAGATTTTATAATTGATTTCTATAAAATTATAGGCAATAACCTCCACCAAATAGTTCCCAAACTTTTAGAAATCAAAGAAATGATAGATAAAATAAATATCGATAAAATAATCAAGGATATTTCAAAATTTGCAGAATATGATATTAAATTAATTTTATAAAATCGATTTGATAAAATCTGAAATGAAAATTATCAATACCCAAACAATAGAAAACCTTAAAAAAGTAAAGATACCCCATTTTAATGAAACCCTAATATTAGAAATAATCGGACCTGAAAATGATTTACATATAACATCACACCAACCAGTAATATATACACCCGGAGTGATCTCCAAATTTCTTTATAAAAAAAAAGAAAAAGTAATAGTATATAATGATTCAGATAAAGCAGAATTCAATTTTCTATCAAACACATTTAATCTGAACAAACCAATAGAAAAACTTGAAAAACAAGATATAACAAAATTAAGAGAATTCATCAATCATTCTTATCATCATTTTGAAAAAATTATAGAAAAACAGGAAATAATAGAAAATATAAATGTCTTCCTATCCATCTTGAATGATGAACCATTAGATAAATTCACAATATTCTGGCACAACATACTAATTAAATACCTTGAAAAATATGGTATAAAACTCAATTTTGAAATAAAATTACTTTCAGATTTATCAAAAAATATTAAAGATTTTTTTTATTGGGTAATAGAAAATTATAACAATTTTTATGACTTATACAACGAATCAATTCATATATTTAAGAAAAACTTAGGTTTTTACCCAATAAAAGAGCTAGAAAAAGGGGAAACCCCCTTCTGGATAATCAAAGGAAACCTTAGAAAAACTGTCTACTATAACAACAAAATAACAGATGAAAATGGTAACAACATAAATTCTGAAGAATTTAAAGATATAAGACCTAAAGCAGTAACATGGGCAATATATAGAAGGTATTTCCTTTTCAATAACGTAACAGATGTTCTTGGTATAGGAAGTTCATACTATAACTTTGTCTCAGACTACATAGCAACTAATCTGCTAAATAAACCTCCGTTACCAACAACAATAGTAAGCCTGTCAATACCACTCAAAATAGATAATAAAAAAATAAACAATTTAAAAAGTATCATTAATGCTTTCAAAACCGCAATCTTTACAAACCCAGAAAAACTGAAAAAAATACTGATTCCACTCAAAGAATACGAAAACCTGATAAATCTAAAAGATATACACAATATAGTAAACAAAATAGATTACTATATTGATAAAACTCTAATTAAACAAAAATCAATGATATTAGAAGAAATAAACAAAAAAGAAAACAGAAAGATAAAAAAAGAACTAACACAAAAAATTAAACAAATAAACCAACAGATTGTTAAATCAGTAGAAAATGAACTAAAAGAACTTAGCAAATTAACCGAAATAATTGAGTTTCAGATAGAAAAAATTTTTGATGACTACAAAACCATAAATTCTAGAGATTATCCATATTTCTTCTTGAATCCACAAGAAATAATTAAAGCTTTAGAAAATGAGAAAAATTAGTATACAAGATTTATATCAAATAAAACAAGTGGGAGAAATATCACTAAGCCCAGATCAAAAAAAATGCGTGTTCACAGTTAAAGGAATAAACAAGGAAAAAAACAAGTACTTTTCACACCTTTGGATACTAGATCTTGAAACAGAAAATTATTACCAATTTACATATGGTGATGTTATTGATAAATCCCCAATATGGTCAAAAGATAATAACCAAATATTTTTTATTAGAAAAAATGACAAAGAAACGCAAATATGGGGTATAAAAGCTAACGGTGGAGAAGCCTACCCAATAACCAACCTCCCAGAAGGAATAATAGCAGAAATCAACATATCAAATGATAGTAAAATAGTTTTTACGTTCAGACCAATAGCCAAAGAATGGACTCAACAAGCAATTGAAGAAAGAAAAAAAGAAAATAAATCTAACCCACCAAGAATAATCAATAAAATAAATTATAAATTGGATGGAATCGGATTCCTGGATAATTATCAACACATATGGTTAGTGGATACAAAAACCAGAGAAACCATACAGCTAACCAATGGTAACTTTGAGGATTACTCACCTGCGATCTCTCCAGATGGGCAAAAAGTTGCATTTTTCTCAAATCGCAGCGAAGACCCCGAAAATAATCCCTTTCTTACAGATTTATGGATAATATCCATAAATAACAAAGAAATACAAAAAATACACACATTTAAAGGTTATAAAAACTTCTTAAGTTGGTCAAATAATGGTAAATTCTTATCTTTTATTGGATACGAAAGTCAAGATGATCCTTGGGTTCCCAAAAACAACAAATTGTGGTTACTAAGCTTAGACGATCTGAAAATAAAATGCCTAACAGAAAAATTGGACAGAAACATAGGTAATTACACATTATCTGATAGCAAAGATTCCACCAACATTAAACCACAATGGATCAATGATCAACATATCTACTTTCTAGTAACTGACACAGGTAATTGCAATCTATATGAAATAGATATAAAAAGTCACAAATACAAAAATATAACCAATGATAAAATAGATGTATGTAGCTATAGTGTTGGAAATAAATTCTCAATACTGAGTATAAGCACACCCACATCTCCTACTGAATTATTCATATTAAATTCAGGTAAACTAAAAAAAATTACCGATTTTAATAATTGGATAAATAACGTATCAGTAAGCATTCCAGAAGAGATTTTTTTTGAAAGTTTTGACGGCGAGAAAATTCAAGGATGGATATTAAAACCACCAGATTTCGATGCGAATAAAAAATATCCACTACTTTTATATATTCATGGAGGTCCACATGCTCAGTATGGGAACACATTCTTCCATGAATTTCAACTGCACTGTTCCCAGGGAATGATAGTCTTTTACACAAATCCCAGAGGTAGCACAGGTAGAGAAGAACAATTTGCATCAATAATAAGAGGAGATTGGGGAAACATAGATTATAAGGACATAATTGCCGGAGTTAATTTCATTAGCTCACTTCCATTCGTAGATATAAATAACCTAGCAGTTGCAGGAGGAAGTTACGGTGGATACATGACAAACTGGATAATAGCACATACAGACATGTTCAAATGTGCAATAACAGATAGGAGTGTAGTAGATTTGGTAAGTATGGCAACAACCACAGATTTACCCTTTATGGAAAACGGTTACTGGGAAGGCAATCCATGGGACCGAACAGAAAAACTATGGAACCAATCACCAATAAAGTACGCAAACAATATAAAAACTCCCTTGCTAATAATACACAGCGAAGGTGATCTAAGGTGCCCCATATCCCAAGCAGAACAACTTTACATCACCCTAAAAAGATTAAAAAAAGAGGTATTGTTTATAAGATACCCTCAGGAAACCAATCATGGAATGAGTAGAAATGGACCACCAGATCTGCGGATAGACAGATTACAACGAATATTGGAATGGCTTAAAAAATGGATAAAATACTAAAAAACAAAATAGTCGCAACATCGTTGATTTTAATAATCATTATATTCATAACCAACTTATTATTAATTTTTTTTTCCCATAAAAAAGAGAAAATAGTGATAGCAGAAATCAAAGATGACTTAACAGAAAATTATTTGAATTACATCGACAAACCTTCATGGATAACAAACCAAGCATTGAGGCTAATTATTCCCCCTCTGATAGACTATCAGCATAACTGTTATCCATACTCTGAAATTCTAAAACAAATCCCATCAAAAGATAACAACCTCATGTTTTTAGAAAATAAACAAACAGTAATGATAATAGACCAAAAAAATTTTCAAACAGATAAAATTAATGTAACAAACATAATACCAACTATACAAATACTAAATATGGAGAACATCTCAGCAAAATGGATCCACAAAAATTTAGTCGATAGCATAGACCAAATAGATCAGACACAAGAAAATGAAATAAGGATAAGGTATAAATTAGCCTATTCATTACCTTATTTCCCCTCACCAGTAATATTTGATAATCCCGAACTACATAAAGAACAAATACTCAACTATACTTATAAGAATATAAAAAATTTCTCTATTTTCCCAAAATATTCAGACTACGAGTTACTAAAATCACAAACCAACAGTTTCATTATAAAAAGTAAAAAAAAAGAACAAGAAATACATTTCATAACTTATACAAATATTGAAAATCTTAAAAAAGATATAAAAAAAATAGACTTAATAAAAATCCCTCCAAAAATAGAACAATATCTAACAAAATATATACAAAAAGACTACGAAATTATGAAATTACCAAATAAAGAAATATTTTTCATTTTTTTTAACCCTCAACTGAAAAAAGAAGAAAGATTAATAATATATCTGACAATCAAAAACGAACTATCAAAATACAATATAACCGATTATAAACTTAACAATACATATATACTACCTTATCACTTTGCAGCAATTGAAATGTATACCCCCCAGAAATCAATAAAACCACTCCCAGAAAACAATAACAAAAAATTGAAAATAATGATAACTTATAAAGATGAAAAAAGTAAACTAATCTCAAATCTACTAGAAGAGATAGTTTCTAAGAAATTTAATTCAGAATTATTTAAAATAAACATAGAAGAACAGCTTCCTAAAAAGGAAATATTCGGTGTTTTAGTGGAACCTCCAGAAACATCAATCAAAGATGATATAAACCCGTATAACTTTGACTTAATAATAACAAGCGTCACATTCCTGCCATATATGAACTACTTTCTAATTTATTCCAAAGATGGTAAATACAATATATACAGCATATCAACTCCCAAAATAGAAGAGTTACTTAACAAAGTAATGAGCGGGTTTTCTTTAGATCAAAAATATTACTTAATTGAACTTCAAAAAGAGTTATCAAATCAATTTTTAATCGTTCCATTACTAATAGACACACAAACATTACTAATAAAAAAAGATAAAATAGATCATATTAAGATTAATCCAATAAATGTTAATCTAGAATAAATGTATATTTGCCCACGTGCTTCCAATTGTCTACTAAAAATAATAAAACATTTTGAGCAATATTTCAATAGATTAAGCGTTTACCTTCCAGCAAATATATGCTATACATTCCCTCTAAGTTTAACTTACTCTAAAGCAAGAATTAGATTATATGACATTGATTTTGAAAATCTTTATCCGAATTTTAGCCAAATCTCAGAGGAAATCAGAAAAAGCTCTGAAAAGGATGAATTTATTATCTTTGTTTGTGTAATACCCTATGGTAACTGGGAAGACCAAGAAATATCAAAAAATAGGAGCCTTATAAAAAAGATTTTTGGAGATAGCATTTTCATAATCTGGGATTGTGCTCTAACTCTTTTGGATAAAAATAAACTAAGTTATATTCATAACAATCTAACAGAAAAAGAAGGGTACATTTTCAGCTTCTCTTATGCCAAACCCTTAGAGCTAGGTTTCGGATCAATCTTGTTCACAAAACTAAAAATAAACCACACTTTCCCAAACATAATAGACAGAAACCTATCCTCTTTTCTGATAAACCGAGTGGATAAAATTTTCAAAACTTTTCTGGCTTTCGAAAAAGTTAGCTCCAAAAAACAATCCTTTCTATGCTATAACTCCGAACTACATATACAGGATACAAAATACATTTATCAAATCATTGAAAATATAGCAAAAGGTAAAGACTTCTTTCTAAAATTGAGAAAAAATGATAAATCATCATTTTATGAATTAATAGAAAATAGAAAAAAAAACAATCAATTCCTAAAAAATAATCTAGGAAAAATTGAAATAGAAAATAACCAAATAGAATTCCTAGACAAAGACGACCTGTCTTGGAGATTTAACATAAGAGTAAAAAGAGAACTAAGAGATAAGATCATAGATGAAGTTTTTAAAAATGGAGCTTTTGCAAGTAGATTATTCCCAAACATACACAAATTTGTTAACAATTCAGAAAAAAATAAATATGATAACACTTCCAAACACTGGCAACAAATAATAAACATCTTCAATAATCAAAACAACAAATACAATCACATAATCATAAAATCCATAGAGGAAGTATTAAAAAACGAATTGAAATTAAAATAGGGAATTATAATGAGTAAAGTAAACAATGTTAACAACGCTATAAATTCCACAAAAATAGGAGGTAACTTAAATCTATCAAGTGAAATAAATTTCCCCAAAGATAAAATACTTACTGCACAATTATTAGATAGGAAAAATAACGGTGAAGCAACACTCAAAATAGGAAACTATAATGTCAAAGCACAAATGCCCCCAAATGTGTTCATAAGACCCGGAGATAGCTTCAGACTACAAGTAATAGGGAAAGAAAATGACAAATGGAACTTCAGATTTATCTCAATAAACCGTAGTTCAGTATTCTACAAAATCTCCCCAGAAATAGTTAATTCCCACCTGCTAAACTTGAAACTACCAATTACTGACAAATCTGTAGAAATAGCCAAAGCTCTATTCAAATATAATCTACCACTTAATGCTGAGAACTACAAATCTCTGCTAGCTTTCTCAAATCATAATTCAAAACTATACCTAGAATCAGCAGCTTTTTTAAAATCAATGAATATTACGCTAAGTCCAACAAACGTTAAAATAATGTATGAATTTCTAAATAATAACCAATTTCTAGCAAATATAATATACTCAATTCACTCATATATAACATTAAACCCCTCAAATATCAATCCCATCATTTTGGGAATAATTCAATCATTTGTATCCAACATTATAAAAGAAAACAGTAGAAAAGAAGGTAACAAAATAAACAGTCTGAATCAAATGGTATCTAAAAATCTCAAAAACATTCTATCAAAGTTAGATAAAGCAATAAATTTACTACAAGATAACACTTTAAAAAGCAATCTAGAAAAACTCAGCTATATCTTAAAAGGAATTGGTATAATAAACAATTCTTTACAAGAAGAAAAAGTATTCTTTAACATCATACCTGCAATAATAAATGGGTATCCTACAACAGTAGAACTGAAAATATTTTACTATGTAGACAGAGAACTCAAAACAATAGATAAAACTAGATTTAGTTTTGAAATAACTGTTAACGCTCCTAAAATAGGACCAGTAGTAATTTCAAGCTCAGTTGTGGAAAACAACGTTTCAACACACATAAAAAAATCTCTACTACCAGAACAAATATTTATCAACAAAAAAGAAGTTTTAGAAAACTTAATAAGAAATGAAGGCTACAACCTAGGAAATTTTTTAGTAAAATACGTATCAGAAATAAACATTGATGAAGGAGTAAATTTCGTTACATAACTTAATAAAAAATATAAAGGGTTATAGAAAAAAAGGTATAATTCATATAACTATGAAAGCTCTTTTTTGCCTTTTATTTATAATCATCTTTCTCTCAAAGTTTTCCCTAAGCAACGAAAAAGAAAAACAAATAAAAAATGAAATATATAAAGAAATCTACCAAGAAAAAACAGAAAAAATTGAATCATCAACTAATAATGAAATCTATCAAATAAAAATAAACAAAATTATAATAAAAGGAAACAAAAACATCCCAACAAACACAATATTGGAAACAATAAATATCAAAGACAACTCCACACTGAAACCAGAAGACATCCAAATTGCAGTAAATAGAATCTACGAAATGGGATATTTCTCAGATATTGAAGTTAACTTCGAGCCATCTAATCAAGATCAAGTTAATATAGTATTTTACCTACTTGAAAATCCTGTAGTTAAGACAGTTAAGTTCATTGGTAACAAAATTTTATCTGAGCTAGATCTAATAGAAATAATTAATACACGCCCAGGCAAAATTATGAACTATAACGTAATAAGGGAAGACATAATACAAATTAATGAAGAGTATAACAAAATGGGATACGTTGGAGTTAAAAATCATGTGCAAGATATACAAATTAAAGAAGATGGAACACTTATCTTTTATATCCAAGAAGCAATATATCCTAAAAAAATAAACATCATAGGAAATAAGATAATACCCACCAATAAATTACAAAATTTGCTTCTAATTAAGCCAAACAATCCTCTGAAAAAAGAAGAATTAGAAAATACTCTGAACAAAATATATGAATTTTACCAAGAAGAGGGATACATGTTGGCAGATGTACGCTCAAACATAGACTATGAAAACAATATAATCAACATAGAAGTCTACGAAGCAATATTGGAAGATATAGAAGTTGAAGGAAATACAAAGACCAAAAAATATGTTATAGAAAAAATGTTAGAATTGGAAAAAGGGAAAGTTATCAAATCATTCAAATTGAAAAGATCCCTCAGAAAAATGCAATTGGGTGGATATTTCAAAAATGTTGAACCTGATTTCAGAGGTGGAAGTGAACCCGGAAAAGTAATACTTGTCCTGAAAGTTGAAGAACAACAAACTGGACAAGTGGTATTGGGAGTGGGCTTTGGAGGATTACCAGGAAGCAATAGAGGAGGAATAGCAGGAAGCTTCTCAATATCAGAAATAAATTACAAAGGTAAAGGACAACAAGTATACCTAAATTGGGAAAGAGGAAACCTAATAAACAGCATATCTCTCTCTTTTTCAGATCCCTTTTCTCTATCAAACAACAGATTTTATGGCTTCAATATTCAATCCACAGAATTATTTCAACAAAGAGCACTGGTAAATACAAATCCACAAACAATAGCCTTATATAAAGACTACAGGAGAAACTATGGATTTTTCTTTGGTAAAAAACTCATTGATAAAGATCTATCATATAGTTTTAATGTATCAATGTTAACTTTTAAGACATCACCAACACCCAGTAATGAAAATCCATTTGTTTTACCATCAACAAAGGGAGATTACATATCTCTCGGTGCTTCAATAATTAAAGACAGTAGAGATGATGAATTTTATCCTACAAAAGGAGTATACTCATCCGTATCAGCAGATCAAGGAATAAGAAACAGTGGAAATCTCAGAAGTTTCTCCAGGATATCTGGTGAATACAGAAAATACTATAGTTTCAAAAATGAAAGAGTATTAGCAATAAGAGGGTTTGTTGGTATAGCCACAAACTCAACTCCTTTTGTTTATCAATATACTCTCGGAGGTTCAGATACCCTCAGAGGATATGACTTTAACAGATTCTTAGGGAATAGAGCATTCATGATAAACGTAGAATACAGGTTTCCATTAAGCAAAAAGCTAGAAAACTTCTATGGAGCAGCTTTTATAGATTGGGGAGGAGCATTTCCACCAAACCAAAAAATTAGCTTAGCCAGAATGGGACTTAACTATGGAGTGGGAATAAGATTCATTCTTCCTCAGTTCGGATCTATTAGACTCGACTACGCAATATCGAATGAGAAATCCAAAATAGCAGTGGGAATTGGACAAATGTTCTGAAATTTAATCAAACAGAAGTTTAATTTAACCTGAAACTTCAAACGGTGTTAGATGAATATAAAGATCATAAGGTTCAGAACCCTTTCAAAAGATTTTGACAAAAATCTAGTATCATTTTTCATTCTTGAAGGTTCAAAAAATATGCAAATCATTCAAATAGATAATGAACACCTAATTTTTCAAGTGGAAATTTTTGCAGGGAAAGAAAAAAACATAAATACAGAAAAGATGTTAGATAAATTCAGAAAATTTTATCCAAATAAATACATTGATATCCAACTAGAAAAGGATATAGATTTTGAAGAGTGGAAAAGAATGAGATTGAGAAGTCTATCAGTTGGAAAATTCACATTTAAACCAATATTTGACAAAACAGAAGAAGATGACAGTGTGATATATCTTGACACTCTTGTTGGTGCTTTTGGAATAGATAACCATCCAACAACAATAATATGTTTAGAAATGATAGACAAAATGGAACCAAAATTCAAATTAGCAGTCGATTTTGGCTCAGGAAATGGAATCCTATCATTAGCTTTGTCCCGAATATCAAAATCCCCCATAATAGCCATTGAAATATTTTATTCTTATTGTTTAGAAATAAAGCATAACTGCAAAATAAATAATACAGAGAACATAATTGTTTTAAATAGTGATTCAATGAAAGTAATAAAAGAGTTAGATTTTTTAGTTTCCAATGTTCCACTCTCTGTGTTTGCTGACCCAAATACCAACATCTTAAATTCAAAATTTAATAAAGCCGTATTCTCAGGAATAAAAATTGAAAGTAAGGAAGAATTTATTAACTTATTGGATAAATATAATATCGAAATATTAGAAATTGTAGAAAAAGAAGGATGGATAGGAGTTATTACCCAAAAGCAAGGAAGATAATATGAATTTATAGAATTTAGTTTAGGAGGGGCTGTAGCTCAGTGGGAGAGCGTCTGCTTGGCGTGCAGAAGGTCGGGGGTTCAAGTCCCCTCAGCTCCAAAATAACGAGTGTTCCTCTCTTTCCCAATATCTCAATAAAAAGAAAACCTCTTTAAATTCCTCAGAAATAAAAATCAAATGGGTCTTCAGAACATTATTCAGAGAAAATAAAATTAACATGTGTAAAAATTAATATTTTTTCGAAATAAAAAAAGAGGACTATTATTGTACCTCTTGAAAAAGAAATTAGAAGAAAAAGAAAAAATTTTGCCCGGATTGGAAAAAAAAGGGGGTAAAAAATAAGGTGTTTTTTTTCAAAAAGCAAAAAGAAACCTCAAAGATACCAGATAAAGAGTTTTGGAAATTCAGAGGTAAAAACTGCCCATTCGCAAAAAAAGTTAAAAAAGTTAAAGATAACAAAGTCCAAGAAATATTCATGTGCTATGGATACATAGAAAAGTTTGAATTGGATCCCAATTTTGAAACATGTAAAAAATGCTCAGTACCAGAAATAATCATTTCTAACCCAACAGCTTGCAAAAACCTGGCAGCATTAGATATGAAAGGCAAAAATGGAACAACAAGATACTATTGCCAAGTATTAAAAATTAAAGACTTAGACACGAAAAGATGTTTACCTCAATTCTGTAATCATTACCAACTAAGACCACAAGATCAAAAATTAATTTGACATAAATATTATCAAGATTGTAAAAAAAATGTAAAAAATTTACTATTTTATACTTTTTTTGTTAAAGATAAACCATAAATAATTTAAAGAAAAATAAAAATAAATTCTGGGAGGTAAAAAATGATATTTGGTAATCCGGATCTATCTATGTTAAACCAAATACCTCAAGGAGATAGATCACAAGGAATAAATCCTTACAGATTAATATTTGAACCATATCAAAATATATCCCTATACGACCCCGTAGAAATAGATAAAAGAAGATTAAGAGAAGAAATTCAGCGAAAACTACACGAATATTTTCTAAAAGCGGCAGGATGTGAACAGGTACAGAACTGCGACCCCCTAAAATTATCTAAAATACAAACAAATACAACAATGGGTTATAGAACCGAATTTCAAGCCATAGGAAATATGATATCTGACAATCAAAGTAAATTTTATATTGTAAACGGTAAATACGCAAGCGTTGTCGATAGCGACCCATCATTGGCCAAAAAAATCGCACAAGAAACAGATTCTATAATCCATGATTTTTTCAAAAGATCATCATCAAGTTTTCCAACAAAACTCTATATTGTTTCAGAAGAAATAGGAGTCAATAAACCTCACTCATCTCTCGAAGTAGGAGTAGCAAAATATTCAAAAGAAAGTGATGCATTGGGAACACAACAATCAATCTTAGGAGAATATGTAGATAAAAATGGCAAAAGAATAAAATCCCTAGAAAATATGGATACCCTATCTCACGAAATCGGACATGCAATACTTGAAAATCTAAACCCCTCAGCCAGAAGAGATGTCCACGAAGCATTTGCAGATACAGTAACCTTCCTAGTCCAAGCATCCAGGAAAGAATCAATCCAGAAAATAAAACAACAAAATATAGATCTAACAAAATCAAATTTCATTTCGCAAATCTCAGAAGGCTCTCAATATTATAGAGAACTTCAACAACATCCTCTATATGGAGAACCAGGCAAAATTAAAGAATATATAAGAGACTTGGCAGGAGTTTATAAATATGATGAAAAAGAAACAAATCAATACAAAAGATCCCTATCCTTATCAAGCACCATATATTCTTCATGGGCAGAATACATAAAATATCTCCAATCCCAAGGCAAATCCACAGAATCATCAATATATCAAGCTAATGAAGTATTCAAAAATCTATTAGTTAAAACAGCAGAAAACAAAGTCGAACTAGATATACCAACATTTGCCAACATATTTCTAAAAAATATAAATGATCCAAAATTAAGAGAAATATTCATCAAAAACGCCAAACTTAGAAATATACCAATTAGATAAAAAAATTTTTCTATATACCTCTTTACAATAATTCTTTTATGATTGTTCTTATCTGAGCTTTAACATTAGCTTCAAAACCGTATAAAGGCTGACTTAACTCATACTTGACGTAAAAACCATCCAAAACCATATTAAAAACATCCCTAATTTTCAGATCCATAAGATCTCCAGTTTTTAGATCGGCTTTTTCAACCACCATATCTTTATTTACACCAACTTTTTCCAAGAATCCCAGTATTTGTTTTACATACATATTAAGACTGATTTCAGAAAGCCTAATAAAATCTCTAACATCAGAAAAATACTCAAAATACATTATATGGGGTAATAGAAAATTACTAATCTTATTATCTAAGACTAAATTTTTCAACTTCTCAAAAGATTTAACATACAGACTATAACTTGTCAAAAACTCAGGCAAAACAAAAGTAAACCTGTAATTAGGAATACCCATACTTTCTGACATAACTAAAGAATTATATTTGGGAATATAGTAGGAAACAGTATCTTTCGTATGACCAGGAGTATATATAACGTCGATTCCTTCAATAACAGAATAATCATTGGTATCAAAATCAAATAAAAAATCAATAGTAAATGAATCGAAACCCACATTATCTATCTCATGAAACTTTTTTATTTCTTCTGAGTCATAAGCATCAAATTTCCTAATTATTTCCAAAGCGGTTTTAGAATTCAGCACTTTAGCAACATAAGAGTTAGCATAAACCTCTATTTTACCCAATAAAGATTGAATAACACTAACTCCTCCCAAATGATCATAATGTGAATGGGTTAAGAAAATTTTTTTCTTCCAATCCACACTTTTTAATTTCTGACAGAGCAAGTAAGCCCAAGCACTAACTGAAGTGTCGAATAAAACACCATCTATGAGATAAAGAAAAGTATATGGTGAACCAAAAACTTTACCAAAAGAAGCTTCTTTAACTACAAAGCTTTTTAAATATTTTTCCCTTATTTCATTATTATGTAAAAAATTAATATTCACGGTGTTTTAACCTCTTGTTTTGACAAGTTCATATGTTTCTGATTATGTTTTTTCAGTTCTTCCTGAGCCTCTGTCGTATCTAATAAAGTCCCTTTATTGGAAATATAGACTGCAACAGCCAATATAGCTAAAACAATAACAATAACAGTAAGTCTGACAGCAGGATTTATCGTATCAATAGTAGCCAAAACAGGTGCAAGTAACAGAGCAACAAGGTTTATAACTTTTATCAGAGGGTTAATAGCCGGCCCCGTTGTATCCTTCAATGGGTCCCCAACAGTATCACCAACAACCGCAGCTTTATGATATTCTGTGCCTTTACCACCCAAGAATCCCTCTTCTATCTTCTTTTTTGCATTATCCCAAAGGCCACCGGCATTGGCCATATACACAGCAATAAGCTGCCCAACCAATATAACTCCTCCCAGAAGAGCACCCAAAGCTTCTGCACCAAAAAGAAAACCTATCAATATCGGTGAGAAAACTCCCAATATACCTGGACCAATTAATTCTTTTTGAGCAGCAGCAGTAGCAATACTAACACACTTACCATACTCAGGTTTAGCCTTACCCTCAAGTAAACCAGATATTGTCCTGAACTGTCTTCTAACCTCCTCAACTATCTTAAATGCACTTCTTCCAACAGCATTAATTGTAAAACTAGCAAAGAAGAAAGGAATAGCACCACCAGCAAGCAATCCTAGGAACACAAGAGGTTGATCAATTCTTATACCTTTTACTAACCCAGCCTCACTAACATAAGAAACAAACAATGATATAGCAGCAAACACAGCAGTAGCTATAGCAAGTCCCTTAGTTAGAGCTTTTGTAGTATTACCTACTGCATCAAGTTTAGCAATTATTTCCTGTGGCCTTTTACTATCTAAATTCTTAGCAACACCAGAC